>PWFU01000048.1 GCA_003554185.1 Candidatus Dojkabacteria bacterium | reverse complement strand
TTTTGTTTTTTGTTTTCTAAACCCATCAAAAAGGCAGTTTTAAAGCTAGAATCAACTCTATAGACAAATTAACACAGAATGAAGGGCCTGTCAAGTTTTTTGTTCAAAGTGTTTAGTATTCCACATCTGAACCAATTCTTGCGAAGAAGTAATATCTTCGGGAAGTTTATCACGGTCAAATTCAATTAATCTAGGAAATCTCAAAGAAAGACCAAATCCCAAAGCAGATTTACAGGCAGTATGCGCAGAACTCTTTGAAATCTCATCCGCCTCAACCGTAATACTTACTTCAGGGTAAACCCAAACATCTGGCTTTAAATCAGAAAAAACTCTCTCAGGCTTTTGTTCAATGACCAAAGAATTCAACCTTTCACTAACCTTTTCCCAATCTTCGTCTGTAAAACCAGTACCTACCTTACCAACAGATTCGAAGACGTCATTCTCTCGGTTATATATACCTATTAATAGTGACCCCATACCAAATCCAACCTTCTTCCCAGAACCATAATAATAACCCAGTATAACTGCGTCTATAGTATCTACTACTCTGCCTTCAATACTCTTCTTGACTTTAACCCAATCAAAATCTCTAACACCAGGTAAATAAATACTCTCAGAAGCCTTAACAACTACACCTTCAAGGTTTTCTTCAATATATTGCTCAAAAACCTTCTTAACTTTTTCGTAATTACTTCCCGCCTCAAAAATAATATTATCAGTCTTTTTTATAATATAATTCTCACCTGTAAAGATTTTACCTATTTCTCCTGTACGCCTTTCTAAAGGGTACCCCATTAAATTTTTACTATTTAAATATAGTAAGTCAAAAGCAAAATATTTTACAGGAACAGATTCTGCCTTCTTTTCAACACCATATTTCCTTTTCCTAGTCATTGTATCCTGAAAAGAAGTAAACCCGTTTTTGTCCTCACCAACAATCTCTCCATCAATAATACAAGAAGAACAATCTAGCTGGGCAACTTCCTCTACTATATCGGGAAACATTTCAGTAATATCATTTAAATTCCTAGAAAAAAGTTTGATATCACTTTTTACAGAAGAAGAAAAGAGAGACCCAGAGCCCTCACCAGTAAAATACTTAACCCAAACACTATTGTCATAAATTCTACTTTCACCAACACCCTTGTGTATTTGGCAACGCAAGCCATCGAACTTAGGCTGGATAACCCCTCCATCAGGGAAACGCTCAGATAATTCCTCAAAACTACTAACTCTTTCTACCAAACGCGGGAAAATCGGAACTCCCAAAACTGGCTCCATACTAGCTAACTTATCAGCTTTCTCATTATAGGATGAAGAACTACAAACAATATTAGCAAGTAGGCCAAGATCAGAGACCATACCGTATGCTTTGTCTAAGTCTTTTCTCAAAGATTTATCTGATACAAGCAAAAAGGAGAATGTATCTAAAAGGGTTTTACTACTACATCCTAGTCTTAATTTCCCTGAAACTAAACGCGTTAAAAATTTCGCATCAACTGGTGAAGACTTTTGCAACAAGGTAGAAAACATCTCTGATTTATGCTTCATCGAATTTACCCCTACTGCATTTACAACGCTACATAAATAATCATAGAGCTCTAAAACATTATATACAGATTCAACCTGCCCTTTTTTCTCAAGAACCTCCTGAGCAACTGAACCTGCATCACCATAATCAATCCTTAGTTGCTCAACATCCAAACCAATCTCATAAACTCTGTTAATATCCTCAAGTACTTTCATAGCAGACCTCTCAGAGAAATTGAATTCAGCATTCACAAATAGTGGAGCAACACGACCTTGTAGAAGATAGGTGTAAATTTGAGCTTCAGTTTGATCCAAAGAAGAAAAAAATTCTACCAAAACAGAAACCATCTCATTACGAGAATCAATACTTTCTACATTCTCAAAAACTGAAAAAATAGACATACTATCCCTTCAAAATATATTTAGTGCCTTTCGTAGAGCCCTGTTTTTTACAAAAACCAAGACTAGCTAATTTGTTCATATCTCTCCTCAAAGTTCTTTCAGAAACATTCTTCATATTTTTCACTAACTCACCAACCGTTATACTCCCCTTCCTTCGCAATGAAGTAAGAACTCTGCGCTGTCTCTGAGTTAGAGCATCCACATCTTTCTTAACATTCTTCTTCTTTGATTTAACAGGGGCTTTTCTAGTAACTTGCTTTGATTTCTCTGAAGCACTGTCCGTATCAGAATTCTTTTTAAGACCACATTTCTGAGAAACAACTAAAAACGCAATAACCGCAGAGCCCAAACTTAATAAAGTGAGCAAAAGCTTAAAGATGCTGGAACTACCAGACTCTTCATTCCCCTCTCGGGTTTCTTCTTTACATTCAGGACATAACATAAAATTAAAGAACTCAAATTACTTACCGTATTTTAAAACAAAAAACACTAAATGACAAGCTCTACTTCAATTCGGACAAAGACTCACCATTAGAAATATGTACATCCAAAGGAACTTTCAAATTAATAATGCCTTCCATAATTCCCTTTAGTTCCTTCTCAAAATCTTCAAGAACTTCATATTTAACCTCAAATATAATTTCATCGTGAATCTGTAGAAGCATAAAAACTTCTTTTGGATATTTTTCAAGAATTAAATTATATATATCTATCATTGCTATTTTCATAACATCAGCAGATCCCCCTTGAACAGGCATATTTATAGCTTCTCTAATAGCAGCGTTCTTTACTCTAACATTTCTCGAATTCACACCTGGAACATATCTTCTTCTACCAAGAATAGTTTCTACATATCCCTCTCTCTGGACATCCTTCCCAACCACATCTATGTATTTAGCAACACCAGAATAATGTGTAAAATATTCTTCAATATATCGCTTTGCCTCATCATTTGGAATCTCTAAACTTTGAGAAAGTCCATAAGGAGTTAAACCATATATTATTCCAAAGTTTATAGTTTTACCAACCCTTCTCTCTGTAGCAGAAATATCATCTTGGCTTTTATTTAAAATTCGAGAGGCAGTAGCTAAATGTACATCCCTACCTTCAGTAAAATCTTCTATTAATTTTTCGTCTTCAGACAAATGTGCCATCACTCGAAGATCTATTTGAGAATAATCCGCAGAAACAAAAATATAATTTGGCCTTGGTATGAAAATACTTCTAAGCCTATCCGCCAAATCATCCCCTACGGGAAGGTTTTGCATATTTGGATTTGCTGAAGATAGCCGCCCAGAAGTAGTTCCGGTTTGTTTAAAATCTGTATGTATTGTTTTACTATCCATCTCACTTTCATAAGCATTAATATATGTACTCATCACCTTATTCTTTTTCCTGTACTCAAGGATTTTGGAAATAGCTGGGTGAGCTCCTTCAAGCTGTTTTAAAACAGATTCCTTTGTAGAATACGATGTCTTTGTTTTTTTCAGAGGTACCAAACCAATTTCATTATACAAAACATCTGCCAATTGCTGAGTAGAATTAATGTTAAACTCATGCCCAACATGATAATATATTTCCTGTTCTAGCTTTTTAATATCTTTTTCCAATTCATTCTTAAGATTTTTAAGCAAATTAATGTCCATTAAAATCCCTCTTCTCTCCATTGAAGCTAATACAACGCTCAAGAAGTTTTCAGTTTTTGATGCAAAAGGTAAAAAATCAATTTCTTCTTTAAACAAATTAAAAGATATTGCCCTACCCTTTAAATTCTCTTTTATTTTTTCACATATATCTTTTGCATAAACAAAATATTTATCTATCTCAGCAATATCTACGGGATCTGGTATATGTTTAGATAAATATTTAAAACATAAATTACTAAATGAATAATCCTTCCCACTGGATGAATCTATATGAGCAAGAACTTTTATTTCATATACCTTCTCTACAAATTGGAGAATTTGTAAATTCTCTGCCTCTACTTTGGGTAGAAAGTCTTCAAGCCCATAAAATACTATATCCCCCTGTATTTCTTTTGCTTTGCCCTGTGAAACAGTTTCTAGGAATTCCAAAAAATCATCTTCATAGACAACCAACCGAGTCTCTTCTCCACCCACCTTTTTGATTTGCAAATTAATACTAGCTTTCTTTTGAGATGACTCATTGGTGTCAAAAAATAAAACAACCATATCCTGAGCGCTCTCAAGAGCTTGTTTTAATTCCTTACTATCAAAACTTTTAGATTTTTCTTGAGAATTGCTTTCAAACAAACCTATTTGCCCATTTTCTAAATTCTCCTGTTCTTTTTTTGAATCAAAACTTTCCGGCACCCTATTTATAAGGGAGCGGAATTCTAGCTCTGCAAACTTTTCTATAACCTTTGAATAATCAAAATCTTTTTCCAGACAATCTTCTAAACCTACTTTTAAATCTACATCTTGAAAAATTGTTGCTAACTCTTTACTAATACCAGCTTGTTCTGCACCTTCCTCCAAGAGTTTTTTTATGCTAGGCTTTAAATTTGAAATATTGGAATAAATCCCATCTAAACACCCATATTCCTGGATTAAATCAACCGCCGTTTTAGATCCCACACCTTTCACTCCGGGAATGTTATCAGAAGAGTCCCCAACAAGTGCTTTGTAATCAACTAAGTGTTCTGGATAAACAGAAAATTTTTCGTATACCTCCTCTCTCATAAACTCTTTTGGATTTCTGAAATTTCCTTGAGGTAAAACCACACTAACATTTTTTCCAACTAATTGTAGAAGATCACTATCCCCACTAATCACACATAAATGTACATTTCTCTCCGACCACTTTCCATCGTTAACATATTTTGCCAATGTCCCAATTATATCGTCTGCTTCATAACCCTCTTTTTTGAGAATAGGGATATTAAAAGATTTAACAATATCTTCAACTATTGGAAACTGATCTATTAATGATTGGTCTGTAGGCTTACGCGTTGCTTTGTATTCAGGAAATAGGGTGTGTCTAAATGTAGGTTTAGCAGTATCAAAAGCACAAACAATATATTTCGGGTCAAATAATTCCATCACTCTTAAAAACATACTCGTAAACCCAAAAGCAGCGTTAACCTGCAAACCCTGAGTAGTTTCAAGAGTGTCCGGGAATGAATGAAAAGCCCTATGAACTATTGAATTGACATCCAATGCTACAAAAATCTCTTTACCCTTTTTCTGTTCTTTTGTAACCATTTACTTAGAATTCATTAATTCTTCGAACTCCTTAGCACTAACTCCCTCCTGCTCCATTAAAACCTCAACTAACTTCTCCACTTTATCTGAATGCTTTTTTAATAAATCACGAGTTTTCTTCATTGCATCATCTGCCAATTTCTTCATCTCGATATCAATATTCTTAGCAGTCTCCTCACTATAATCGCTTCCACCACCATAGGTGTAACCTAAGTGTGAAGTTTCTTCCATATTTCCATACTGTAAGAAACCAAGTTTTTCACTCATACCAAAGCGTTTAACATACTCTTTGGCCAGTGCAGTAAGAACTTTAAGATCGTTAGCAGGACCTGTAGATACATCATCTGTAAACATTTCCTCAGCGACTTTCCCTGCAACTAAAACACGCATCTTCGCAAGTATCTCAGATTTTTTCAAAAATCTAGACTCTTCCTTAGGTAATTGTAAAGTAATTCCACCCGCAGGACCACGAGCAATAATTGAAACTTGTTCAACAGGATCAGCATGTTTCGTAAATTTTGATACAACAGCATGACCTGCTTCATGATATGCAATTCTCTTTACATCTTCATCCGTCATTTTGTTCTTCTTCTTCCTACCAATACTAACCTTCAAAAATGCTTCACTAAGATCATCCTGAGTAATTTCCTTTTTTCTTTCCTTAACAGCGATTATGGCAGCTTCATTTATGAGATTCTCCAAATCAGCACCAGAATACCCCACGGTTCTCTTAGCAACACTATCTAAATCAACGTCTTTAGCAAATTTCTTTCCTTTAGCATGAACATCGATGATTTCTTTCCTTCCATTGTAATCAGGCACCATTATTGTGACTGTCCTATCAAATCTACCGGGCCTTAAAATAGCAGGATCTAAAACATCCGGCCTATTTGTAGCAGCTATGACAATAACGTTCTCCATTTCTTCTAAACCATCCATTTCTACCAAAATTTGATTAAGAGTTTGCTCACCCGCACCGGAATGTAAAACTGTGCCTCTTTTCTTAGCAACAGCATCAATTTCATCTATGAAAATAATACTTGGAGATGTCTTTTTTGCTTTAGAAAATAGATCCCTTACCCTTGAAGCACCTGCACCAACTAACATTTCTTCAAATTCCGAACCAGATGTATGAAAAAACGGTACGCCAGCTTCGCCAGCAACAGCTTTACCTAAAAGAGTCTTACCTGTACCTGGAGAACCTACTAACAAAACACCCTTAGGTACCCTAGCACCTATCTTCCTATACCTCTTTGGGCTCTTTAGAAAGTCAACTACTTCCACTAACTCCTCTTTTACATCATCTATACCAGCAACATCATCAAATTTCACATTTGTTCTTTTACCTAAAAGAAGCTTTGCCTTACTCTGTCCGAAATCAAAGATTTTTCCACCAGAGCTCTGCATATTCTTAAATAATGAATATACAAAGAATATTATTACACCTAAAAACAGAATTGAAATAATATCAAAAAACCCTATCTGCATAGAGGGTTCAAAGAAATCATCTTCTAGCTCCATAATATCTACTCCAGCATCTGCCAATAATCCATAAAAGTCCATTTCAGGATGGAAAGTAGCATGAACATTGTCACCTACTTGCATAATTTGCCCTGAAATTTCTTCCTCAGTCTCCTGTTCTAAAATAACGTGGTCATCTTTAACAATTATTTTTTCATATTCGCCTTCTTTTACATATTGGACCAAACGACTCAATGGTACTTCCTCACCTTTTGCTAAATGATTAGAAATCCCAGTCCAGATGGATATAAATATTAGGGCGATAACAACTGTAACAATCGCTCCTATCACAGGATTCTGTTTACTTGAAGAGGTCTTCATTTTCCTAATGTCAGCCATTACTTCTTCACTCTCTTTCTTCTGTTTTTCATTCATTGGAGTATCTTGCTTTTGATCTTTTTTCTTCGTCATAAAATCAGGATTTAAATAATATACATAAATTAACAAAAATGGCAGGAGAGAGGATCGAACTCTCGACCTCGGGTTTATGAATCCCGTGCTCTAACCAACTGAGCTATCCTGCCTCCTCAATTAACTTCACGCATTATACCACAAGAAGACCGTTGAGGTTAACAAAAAAAAGTAGTATTCTAAAGTATATGAAAATATTAACAAATATATTAAATCCAATAGATACTCAAATCACGGAATATTTAGACAACCAGATTGTATTTATAGATAATGGAAAAATCAAAGATGTATATGGAGCAACTAAACAATCAAAGAAAAATGATACAAAAGATTACTCAAATTCAATCCTATTACCAGGATTAATAGACGCTCATGCACATCTCCCACAACTCCATATAATAGGCAATTATGGAAACAGCTTACTAGAATGGTTAAACGACTACGCCTACACAAGTGAAATCCACTTTGAAAATACTAGCTATGCACAAAAGATTTCTAAAGAATTTTTTAAACAATTAAAAAAATATGGCACAACAACAGCTGTAATATATTCAAGCATACATAAAGATAGTACCGAGGTAGCTTTTAAAGAAGCAGAAAAATCAAAACTAAGGATATTTATGGGAAAAACAATAATGGATCAGAATTGCCCTAGCGAATTATGCGAAAACCCTATACAGACACTCAGAGAAAGCTACGAATTAAACAAAACATGGCATCTAAAAAAACCTAACCTACAATACATATATTCACCTAGATTCGCAATTAACACATCTCCTGAATTGATTAAGGAGGCAGCAAAAACTTCAAGATTGTATAAAACTTTTCTACAAACACACCTCAATGAAAGTAAAGAAGAGAATATCTTTTTAAAAAAGATAGAACCACAATCCAAAAACTTCACAGAGATATATAATTATGCAAATGCCTTAGGACCAAAAACTCTTTTAGCACATTGTATACACAACTCAAAAGAAGAAATGGATTTAATAGCAGAAACAAATTCAAATATCATACACTGTCCTGACTCAAATTTCTTTTTAAATAGTGGTACATTTTCATTAAAAGAATTCCAAAAAAGAGAAATAAATATTGGATTAGGATCAGACGTTGGAGCAGGAACCACATTAGATATGTTTGAAATTATGAAAAGTATGATATATATGCAAAAAGAATTAATACCCATTTCAACACCTTTCTACTATGCAACTTTGGGAAATGCAAAAATATTAAGCATTGATAATGATACAGGCTCTATTGAAGGAGGCAAGGAAGCAAAATTCCTAAAAATAGATACCAATGAAAAAACGAAAAAACCCCATGAAATTCTTAACAACCTAATATTTAGAAAAAACTATACAAGAGAATTAATCTCAGAAAACTGAATTAAAAGAAATTATCAGAGGATATTACATGAGTATTAGAGTGTGGAAATCTAGAAGAGAAAGATTTAGAAAATTTTCCCTTTCTCACTTTAATCTCACAACCAATTAATTCAGAATTGTTGAGTAAAACCAGATCCACCTCAGAACCAGCCTTTAACCTCCAATATCTTACTTCATAATCCAAATCCAAATAATAGATCTCCTTTTTTATTTCACTAATTACAAAATTTTCAAATATAGCTCCACCATCCCCCCTTATGCTAACACTATCAAAATTATTTATGATAGCATTCCTAAGCCCTACATCCCAAAAATATATTTTTGCTGATTTACTAATTTCTCTTCTAGGATTACTACTATATGGATACAACCTATATATCAAATAGCTCTGTTCAAAAATTTCAATATACCTCGCAACTGTTCTTCTATCTATTGATAACTTTGAAGAAATCTCAGAATAATCAATTAAATTACCAATTTGATAAGCTAAAAGTTTCAACAATTCCCCAGCTTTTGCTTTATTGTCAATTAGATTTAATTCAACGATATCTTTAAAAACAGCACTAGAGGAAAGCTCATTCAAATATTTCTTTTTATCTGACATATTTAATAATGCAGGATATAATCCGTATGACAAGACGTGTTCCAAAATTTCTTCCATGTTATATAACCTTTCTTTTCCAGTATAGTTGTTTTGAATATTTTCTATGAGAGGAGTATAAATTTTATCTTCTATACCCATCTGAAATAAATATTCACCAAAAGTAAGAGGATAGAGATTATACTCAAACTTTCTACCAGCTAAACTTTCAGATGCCTTGTTTTTAATATGAAAAGAGGACGAGCCTGTTGCAATTATTTGCAAATTGGGTAATAAATCATACATTACTTTAATTGCCCTACCAGGATCTGATAACAAATGTATTTCATCTAAAATTATTTGTTTTTCTTTACCTAGTAAATTTTGATATGTTGCCAAATTATATGTTTCAAAAATTTTTCTTGTCTCTTCAAGATCAAGTAATAAATAATTTGCATTGGGAAAAAGCCTTTTTAACAGAGTTGATTTACCTACTTGCCTAGCCCCTAACAATACTAAAGCTTGTTTATTTTCTTTAAAATGTTTTTTTAATTTTTCATCCAAAATTCTATCTAAATGCATACAAGATTATACTATTTTGACATCCCGATGTCAATATGGTTAGGACCAAATTGGCATCCTAGGATATAAAACCTTTAATTAGCCCTACCTGTATACTCTCCAGTATCAGTATTAATGCTAATAACATCACCTTTACGAATAAAAAGAGGAACATTTACTTTGTAACCAGTTTCCACGGTAACCCTCTTAGTCACATCTGTTGCAGCATTACTTTTTACATCATCTATAGATTCTGTAACCTCCAACTTAACTATTGGTTGTCTTTTCATAGATATAACTTTTTCTTCTAAAACTAACACTTGAGTTTTCTCGCCCTCTTTCAAAAAATTAATATAATCCCCTACAATACTTCTAGAAACATTAATAGTCTCAAAAGTATTCATATCCATAAAATAACAATAATCATCATCAGAATACAGATATTGGACACCAACAACATCTGGAAAAACTTCTTCGAATTTTGTTCCTGCATTAACAGTCATGGACTTAGTAGTATTATCAGAGACATTTTTTAACTTAAGCATCACTAAACCACCTTGCCTACCTTGGGTTTTGTATTGCCTATCTAGGATAAAATAGATTTTGCCATCTATTCTTAAATATATATTTTTCTTTAAATCGTCTGTTAAAGGCATAAAATTATTGGAAAATTTGGTTGCGGGGATCGGATTCGAACCGATGACCTTCAGGTTATGAGCCTGACGAGCTACCTCTGCTCCACCCCGCGTCCACGGACTACAATCACGCGAATTATACATTAAAAAAAATGTTGTTACAACACCTATTTAGAAAGGAGAGTTGTTAAATAAACAATATGAAAAAATATTAGCCTCCTATACACCCTCAAAAAACAAAAAATCGACCCATTCTTCAAAAATCTCTTCAGGTTTGTAATAGTCATCATCCAAATCCTCCCCTTTTGCTATAGTTAACTCTTTTTCAACTTCATCAGATTCAAGAAGTTCATCGGGAATTATGAACAATATTTCATCATCATCACTATATCCCAGTTTATCTCTAGCTGCTTTCTCAATATAATCGTAAGAAACAACTTCGGTTTGTTTTAGTATAAGATCGAGATTATGCATTCTAAGTTCGTCAACCTCTCTCTGAACTTTGTCCAATATGCTTAATTTTTCATGCATTATTAGAACATTCTGGTATAAGGAACCTACCATAAAAAAAATTAAAACCAAAAAAACTAATATACCTAAAGCCTTTAGAACGTCTTTTTTCTTTTGTCTTGCTTGATTCTTTTCTAATCTCAAGTTATTTTCCACCATAATACATTATACATAAAACTCCCTTTTTATGCACAGTAATATATTTCTTAAGAGGTTGTTATAACAGCCCCATTTGATAGTTATTGACCTTTTCAATACGCAAGTGATATAATCAGATAGTTTAAGACTCTAGGCCCATTTTAATATTTTAAAAGTGCATAAAATTGACTAAAATAACTAACCCTGAATTTCAAAAGTTACATAAAAATTTTGTTAATGAATTAGAATCTAAGAATCGTTCTGAATCAACAGTGATAGCTTACTCTAAAGACATTGAACAGCTTCTTGGATACTTTGAAGAAAGAGGTGTAAATGACCTTAAAAAAATTACTATAGATGACCTCGAAGAATTCAAAGAGGAAATGTCTAAAAGAGGATATACACCCAAGAGTGTCTCTAGGAAAATAAATAGTACAAGAACCTTTTTTAGATATCTTTTAGAAAATCAGGTTATCAATGAAAACCCAGGAGACAAACTAGCACATCCAATGTTCGAAGTTAAACCACCTAGGGTTTTAACAGAAATGGAATACAGAGCACTACGTGATGTAAGTAGAGTCGACACTAGATTGTATTCGATAATCGAAGTTCTTTTACAGACAGGTATAAGAATTGGAGAGTTAGCAGCACTTAAATTAGAAGATTTGAGA
This sequence comes from Candidatus Dojkabacteria bacterium, assembly GCA_003554185.1. Lineage (GTDB taxonomy): Bacteria > Patescibacteriota > Dojkabacteria > SC72 > T1SED10-24 > T1SED10-24. The sequence continues at coordinate 1,375 of PWFU01000048.1, read as the reverse complement.
ACTTCTAAGGATGGAAATGTACATTACCTTTATGTCCGCCCTATAGGTAATAACTCACCAAGAAAAGTACCTTTAAATAAGTCTGCTCACCAAGCAATCCAAGAGTATCTTAAAATAAGGCCGGAGAGTGAAGATGACACGCTATTTATAACGAAGAATGGAAGACCACTTCTTGTACGAAACATTAGAACAACCATAGATAAGGCTTTTGAGAAAGCAGGTATTAAAAATGAAAAAGTAAATGATTTAAGAAACACTTTTATTGCACATCATCTAGCAAATAATGTAAGTCTGGTTACAGTTTCAAAACTGGTTGGACACAAAAGACTCTCAACTACTGAAAAATACCTCAATTTAATAAATAGGGGGTCCAAAGAAGATAGCGCTAGTAAGCTAAAGGAACTCTAATGCATCAATAATCTCCTGACTTTCTTCACCTTCTTCTGTAAGTTTAATGTCATCTATTTCATCAAGCCTTTCGAAGAGTTCATTTGCACCTTTTTCATCAAGCACCTTATAAACACAATCTTGAACAAAATTAAGTACTTCTTTTTCCACACTTTCCTTTTCTTGCTCAGTACACATTTTTTCAACCTCTATGTACGCATGTTTCCTTGCTTTAACCAAGGCAATGTTAATATCATTCTCTGTCACAAAGTTTACAGTTTCTCTTTGCATCACTATTTTTTTATCTGCTGAGAAATTAGAAAATAATCTAAAAAATTTCTTAAAATCATCCTTAGACACCTTAATAGTCGTTTCCTTTCGATCATGTGAGTGCTGTGCACCCTTTTTATGAACTATTTCGCAATCTAGCTCGTCGTTTTCCACGTTCTTTGTAGCACGTACATAGAGGATAGATTTAGTATCATTTTTGAAAACAAAAACCATTAAAGATATTCTTTTAGCCTGATTAATAATTCGAGCCTTTTTAGATAAAAACGATTTCTGTTTTTCAAATTCTTCGAAAGGAATCTCAACCCTATACTCTAATTCAACATCTTTATTCATAATAGGAAAAGTATACCATCTTAAAAATCTAAAAACTATTTTCTAGATTTTTCTTCTTCAGGTTTTTTAAAATATACTTTGAAAGTAGAACCCTTACCTTCTTTACTATCTACTTTAAATTTCCCTTCAATTAATTGAACCAAGCCAAATACTACATACAGACCTAAGCCAGCACCTCCGGGACGTACCACGCTATTAGACTTCTTACCATTTTTACTGGAATATTGCTTAGCTCTATAGAACTTCTTTCCTAGATCTTTTTGTTCCTCCTGACTTATTCCTTCCCCAGTATCGGAAACATAAATACCAACCTCATTGCCATAATCCTTAAGAGAGAGTTTTACATAGCCCTGTTGTGTATATT
>PWFU01000099.1 GCA_003554185.1 Candidatus Dojkabacteria bacterium | reverse complement strand
TACTGCTCCTTCCAAAAGTTCATAAGCCTTTTTCTGGGCATCTAACCTTACACTCAAATACAAGCTACTCCCAGGAATATCACTTTTAACTAATAATTCATTCTCTGATACAGGCTGCCCAAGAGCATCAACCTCTATAGCTAACTGACCTTTTTCTCCAAATAAATACTGATCGTAATACTTCTCTATACCTGACCTACCTACCACATCATTTAAGCCTACATATTCGAGATTTTCAACATCAGCAATATCTACAATACTCGTATAACCCAGAACATGAGCCAAATAATGATTATGAGGATAGTGTCTAGCAACACCCTCCTCTAAATATACACCAGGTATCTCTTCTTGCAAAGATCTAAGATTTAAAACAGATTCGTTATCCAAATCGGAAGCAATTTTCACCCTTTCAATATATGGTTCACTTTCCATAACTGCATAAATTCTCTCAACGATAGAATTGTAGTCCTGCCCCTCAGCATCTCTAATCCAATTATCACCCAATATCTCCTCCAAAACTTCACCATCTGCACGAAGTTGTTCATCATCAACACCCATGTCTCCGAAATAATGATTTAAATTAAGAAAACAATCATAAACTGATCGATTCTCAACTAATCTTTCTCCATCCCTATCAAAAATAATCCCCCGTCTCGCAGGTATATCAACAAGCTTTATCTGATTACCCTCAGATCTAGCATACATACGTTCACCATCAACAACCTGAAGCTTAACAACAGAATATATTAAAACTAAAATCAGGATAAAAAAGATACCAAATAAAAATACGAGATTAGAACGCAGAGTGTTTTCTGAAATATCTTCAGTTTCACCTAACCTATTTTCCATATCCTTAATACCACCTACCAAACCCGCGTCTAGGGTCTTCTTAGAACCAACAAATGTCTTCTCTTTTTTCAAACATTTTTTATCAAACTTTAAATCCGTCATTTCTAAAATACGATTGTAAAATATAGTCGACACCCCTAATTATTAAATATACGCATATATTTATCAACCCAAATAATATTCCAATCCAAACCAAACTAAAACTCCAAAAATCCAATGTGAAAGATTCTTGCAAAGATACAAAAATATGCAAAAATAACTTAAACAAAACGAACGCAAAAAACACACCAACCACATCTAAAAAAATATTACTCACATATCTATCCCATACATGCAAAAAGAACAATGTGACAACGATTGAAAGGAGAAAAGTCCCTATCCAATAATACATCGCATAATCTAATAAAACCGAGACTATCAATAAAAACCACCAATAATGCAACAACTTCAAATCTCTAAATAGAAAAACTGAGAGAATCAATAGCACACTTATCAAGGATAAGTTAGCAAAAAATAAATGCATGTAAAGAACTATAGGGATCAATATTATATATAAAAGTAGTGTTAAGAATTTCATGTTATCTTCCTTTAATAAAAACAAATTTTAAACCTTGATAATTAACAGGTAATCTAACATCACCACTCTGAGATGTTTTAGTAGGATCATCATCCAAAGCTAACACATCACCCAAATAGAGAAATCCCCCTACTTTTGGATCGTTAATAAAAATTGCATCACCCTCTTGCAAATTATCATCTAATTCAACATTATCAATTCTCACCCTATTAGCATAACCTACAGCCATACCATTCGAAAAGGCAGAATCATAATCTCCATTTTCTTCATCAATCAAAATCATAACCTTCAGAGAATTGGCTCTACTCGTAGGTAAGCGCACCTTAGAAGTTTTCGGAGTTGCTTCAATTACGATACCAACATATATATCACCAATGACAGCAACATCACCAACCCGTACTCCATCTTCCTCACCTTTATTTAAAACCAATGTTTCCATCCTAGAATCCATATCCTGATGCAATATTTGAGCAAGAAGCAAATCTTCTTGTTCCTCTTCTACGCTCAACTGTTCTTTCAAAATAGCATTTTCCTGATACAAGAGCGGAATTGATTTTGACTCCCCTTTTAACACTAAGTACTCTTCCTTCAAATCATAATACTCCCCACGCAAAGTATTCATCTCACCAAATACGCTAAAAAAATTATTAACGGACTCAGCAGAACGAAAAGCCAAATCGTGTATAGGGTTAATCAGAAAAACAGGATAATTACTTCGCAAATTTAGAACATTCGAAAAAACTAAAACAAAAGAAAGTACAAAAAGTACCGAAAAGAAAAATCTACTTCTTTTAAAAATCTCTTTATCATCAGCCATATTCTCCAAAAATCTAATTTATACTATATTCATCCCAACCCTTTTGCATACGATCAATCAATTCGATATGACTTAACATTTCTGCAGTACCTCGAGCAACTGCAGATAGAGGTTCATCTACAATCTTTACAGGTATTTTTAATTTCTCCTCCCAGAATGCATCCAAATTCTTGATTAAAGCACCTCCACCTGCAAGATGTAATCCAGAAACAAAAATATCAGAAACTAATTCAGGGGGAGTCTCCTCAATAGCATCCTTTATAGACTGAGTGATAGTCTCAATTGTAGGCATAATCGCCTCACGCACTTCTATACTCGATATCTCAACTGATTTAGGTAAACCAGAAAGTAAATCTCGTCCCTGCAAATCAACAACTTTCTCCTCATCGAGGGGCATAGCAGAACCTAAAGCTATCTTTAAATCCTCAGCTGTTCTTTCTCCAATAAGCATATTGTATTTTTGTTTTGCATAAGCCAATATATCTTGAGTCATCTCATCTCCTCCCACTTTCATCGTTTTATCAACAACGATATCCCCTAGAGAAATTACAGCAATATCTGTGGTACCACCACCAACATCAACAATCATATTTCCAGAAGCCTCTTCAATAGGCAACCCTACGCCGATAGCAGCAGCTATAGCTTCCTCCACAAT
>PWFU01000064.1 GCA_003554185.1 Candidatus Dojkabacteria bacterium | reverse complement strand
TCTAAGCGAGCCACTTACAGCCTCAAGCCTGTGCCGCATAGCTACAAGAGCAAATCCAGAAATAGATATCATCTCTATAAATACGTATAGATTAAACAAATCCCCGGTAAGCACAGCACCGCTCATACCGGCAGAAAAAATAAAAACGAGCAAGAAATATTTCTTTTCATCAATGGCAACAAGATCCAGCGAATACCAGACGACCAGGAAAGTTCCAACAGCGATTAAGAGCACAAAAATAGCCGACAATCCATCGGCCACGAGTACAATTCCAACCTCAGGATCCCATCCACCTAGCCGGTATTCGATTTTTCCCAATTGAGCCACATGAGCAAGTAAAATACCAGATAACAACAGATGAATAGAAGATATCAATACTGATGCCATGTTTCGCAGGCGAAATGAAATCAGATTTAACAACGGAACTACAAAAGCAAAAAATAACGGTACAATTATTGGCAATATCGGGAGGTGATTCATTGTTATTTCATCTCCTTGATATTATCAAGTCTTACAGTGCCTGCATGTTCATACAGCCGGATTATGAGGCTCAAAAGAAAGCCGGTCGTCCCCGCACCAATAACAATAGCAGTCAGCGACAGCGCATGAGGAATTGGATCCACGATTACCGAAATCGCCTCACTATTGATAATGGGAGGACTCGCACCAGGAATTGAGGCAGAAGAAACCAAAAACAATAAGATAGCTGCTTCCATGATATTGATCCCCACTGCGATCTTGATGAGATTCTTTTCAGTAATTACGCAATAGAAACCGAGACAAAACAAATAAACTATTAGAAGATTGGTTATATCCATCAACTACCCACATCCCTTTTGGCCATTGTTACAAATAGTACTGCCAGTCCAACGCCAACCTTGATACCAATCGCCGTATTTAAATAAGGTATATTACCAGCACTGAAAATGCTACCAACCATTCCAGCAGAATAACCTGCCGAGAGGTTGGATAAAAATTGAACACCCCGCAATACGCCAATACCTGCGACCAGCACAAAAGAAATTATGCCAATACTTTCGACGACCATCTTTGCAAAGGTACTAATGACCATCTCTTCGACCTCCACGCCGTACACTAAACAGGCAAGAATTGCCCACGAGGCGAGAACCACGCCTCCCTGAAATCCGCCACCGGGAGAAATGTGACCATGAAATATAATGTAAAACCCCAGGACCATAATAAAAGGAGTCAGTATGTTCATGCTCTCCTTGGCCAATGGAGACAGTCCAGTTTTGGAAAGCAGGAGGACCTCATGTGAAAATGCCAGGGCAACACCAGCCACCGCGGCAAATATAACCGTTGCTTCGCCAAGTGTATCAAAACCACGATAATCAAACAGCACGGCTGAAACTAAATTGCGCGCTCCCGTATCCTTCCGACCATCCTCCAGGACACGACTGGCAGTCTCCGAAGCCTGAATTCTATCGGACACATCAGGTAGGGCCCCTAAAGTCACCACAAAAATCACGGCAAATATTGCAATGACAACTATAGCTCCAATTTTAGTTGCACTCAATGATTTCCCCCTCCTGTTCTGCTGATGGCAACCAGAAATAGTGCCGTCATGAGCCCGGCTCCGACGACGGCTTCGGCCATTGCTACATCAGGCGCCTGCTGAATTAGAAAGACTGCTGCGAGACTTACACTAAAAACAGACAGGGAGATTACTGAATTAATCACCTGGCTGAAAAACACGGCCGCTGTGGCTGATATGGCTAAAACCAGAAATAAAATCCAGATAATTAGATTTTCGTACACATACTTTCCCTCCACAGGATCATTACATCTTGAATTTACAATAACATAAGCTATTAAGATATTTTAGCGCTTACCCTTAATGTACCAATTTTTATCAACCCATTTCGTCCCACACCAACATCAGATATGACAAAACCCTCTCCCAAAATAAATGGAACGAGGGAGAGGGCATTATCATGATCTGCAATTAATTAGCCACCATTGTCGTGATTGTTTTGCTCCTCGATAACGAGATCCCTGATGGCCTCCAGTATAGCCTCACTTGTGACAGTCGCACCACTGTAGGTATCTATGTCCAGACTTTCTCGTTCTTTTATTTGTTCAATAATATCAGAAATGGCTGGTTCACCGACATCAGGCGTCTCTTCATGCTCCAAGACTCTGACATCTTCAATATTGCCATCCTTGAATTCAACTTCTATCTCCATATCTCCACCATAACCTTCACTGCTGGTGGTGTAAGTACCGTCTGGTATATTAACTTCTGACAGGTCTTCCATTTCCTTGATGGCATTATCAAGAGTTTCCCTGACAGCTTCCACAATTCCAAGGGTGGTTTCCGTGGCTCCTGAATAGGCATCCACAGAAACATCTTGCTCTTCGAGCATGCGTTCCGGAACTACTTGCAACACGGCACGAACGTCAGACGGAATCTCGTAGTGATCCACAACTTCTATATCGGAAAATTCACCTTCAGCGATTTCCACTTCAACCGTGATACTGCCGGCATAACCGACGCCCTTTCCGGTATATGTGCCATCGGGAACCTGATCAATCTCCAGATCCTCGATTTCTTCCAGAGCCTGTGATACGGCTTCAACAATTCCAAAAGTAGTCTCCGTAGCACCCGTGTAGGCGTCTACTGCTATATCCTGCTCTTCCAGCATGGTCTGAGGAATCTCATCTAAAACCTCGCGAAATTCAGGATCAATTTCGTAATGATCCACAACATTGATACTCCTTAATTGTCCATCCTCGACTTCAACTATAACCTCAATGCTCCCTGCGTATCCTGCACCCTGTCCTCTATAAAGACCATCGGGAATTTCGGACAGATCAAAGTCAGGATCATCCATACCCATACCGACAAGAGCATCCTCAACCGCTGATATGATTCCCTCAGTTGTATAAGTGGCGCCCGCCTTGGC
>PWFU01000015.1 GCA_003554185.1 Candidatus Dojkabacteria bacterium | reverse complement strand
TGCACCTCGAGCTCGCCGGCGGGCGGGTCTTTCCCTTCCAAACCCGAGACAGGGACTTCACCGGCTTCCGGTACGTCTGCCCCCAGCGGGGCGCGTACTGCTTCGCCATCGGTGTGCGCTCTTGGGAGTCCGCCCGCGACGCGCCGATCTGGATGCGCTGGCACCGCGACACTGGAGAGGTCTCCGCAGCGCAACTCGATGAGCGGCTTGCCAAGGCTGGGGTCAGGAGCCGTCGAGACGATGGTCACGTCTGGGTTGCCCTCGAGGTCGAGCCCGCGACCGACGCCCCATCGATCATCGACGACCTCGCCACCCAAGCCCTGCGACTCGACGCCATCGCGCGCGGTCTCCCGGAGACCGGAAGGGGCTAGGCCATGGGCATGCCCCGCCGTTCGGGCATGGCCCAGCCGGCGGGTCGCTCAGTCCTGATCTGGGCCGCTGAAGGCGATCACGATCATCATGACGAACAACAGGATCCCGGCGGCCAAGATGATCCAGCCGAGCGTCCACGTCATCGGTTGCCTCCTCCCGCTCACCCCGATCGGCGACGTTGGCGATCATGCTCGGCGCTGGCTCCTCACCAACCCGCGTGCATGGCAGGGGAACAAGCCCCTCGGACGTGAGACTTATCGGTTGCGCCGGTGTATGAACTGAATGCGCGCCCAGGCCAGCGCGGACAGGTGCGGCGTCAGTCCGGGTCCGGCTGGGCCGTGGTCACGTGCTGGGGGCGGCGCGGGCGCGCAGCTCAAGGAGCGTCGGGATGATGCTCGAGGCGAAGTCGTCCCAATTGGCGAGCACGTCGCGTGCGGGGATCGCCGGCATCTTGGAAGCGAGCGGTGTCTCGGTGAACGTGGCCAGACGCTTGAGCACGTCGTCCGCCTCGGCGTCCAGTCCCATGCCGCGGATCTCGCCCAACAGCACGTTGATCGCCTCTCCCGGCGGGTACAGGGCGATGATCGCACCGTGGGCGCCACCGAATTGCCTCGCCCGAGGCGTCGTCCTCCACGTGAGCCCCTCGTGGTCGGCGAGGTCGCGCAGTCGTCGGTCCAGCTCGATGGTGGAGGCATCGGCGTCGGCCAGCAGTGCTTCGTAGTCGCGCTGGTCACTACGGCGCTTGACGCGCGTGGCGGCGGCGGTCTTGCCGATCACCCGAGGGACCAACACCTCGCGGCCCGCGCCGGCATAGCGGGTCAATTCGACGGCGAGCACCTCCGCGGCGCGCAACTGCTCGTTGAGGTATTCGACCACGGTCTGCACTTCGAGGGGGATCCGGTCGGCAACCAGGAGCAGGCGCACGCGGCCAGCAGCGAGCTGCTCGGCCACTCGTTGCCAGAACGCCGCGGCGTCGGCCTCACCCGTGAGCCGTCCGAGTTCGTGTTCGGCGTCCAGGCTCTCGGCGGCGCAGCGCCGCTCGAAGGTCGTGCGGAGCTCGTCGACGGGCCAATGGCGTAGCCCGTTGGCGGCATAGTCGAGGATCTGGCCGATGGTCTCGCGACGTAGCCGCGTATCGGTGGCGCGCTTGACCTCAACGAGCGTGGGGATCGCGTCCTGGTCGACGAACAGGTGATCAAGGGAGAATCTGGCAGCGCCCTCGACTTCGCCAGGCACTCCGATCTCGCGGTCGATGAGCAGCCATCGTCGCGGCGCGTCCGCGTCGATCTGGGCCCCAGCCAACAGCTCTGGATGACGCGCGAGCGCCTCCTGCAGTGCCGCTTCGGAGCCGAAGGCCGTCGCCGTCAGCGGCTCGAGATCCTCGCCGTCGACGAGGAAGATCGCGTCGTCTGCCATCGCTGGCCTCCGTGTCCATCGAGGCTTGCCCTCGAACCGCGCTATGGCCGGTCGGGACGCAGTCGCTGTGCCTGCCGGGGTGCGGCGGCGGTGGGCTACTCGGTCTCGTGTAGCTGTGCGGCAGCATCGCGGCGTGCTTGCTCGAGAAGGTCCCCTGGGGGGTCGTCGATCAATATCTGCGCCCATGCACCACCCACCGTGAGGGCCCACTCGGCGGCCTCGGCGGGCTCGAGGTCTTGGTAGCCACCATCGGGGTGGACGATGGCGATCTGGTCGTTGGCCGCGTTCGCTCGGTCGCGCCCGCGATGCCAACGCACCTCGGTGCCCTCGGGCAGCAGACTCTCGAGACGTGCGCCGTAGCGTGCTCGGAGGAGCTCGATGGCGCGGACCGAGGCCTCCAACGATCCAGCCTCGATGATGTGCCGGAGGGCGAACTCGTGGGGTGCAGCCCGCAAGGTCGCATAGCCGCCTAACGTGTCTTGCGGCGGCCACAGGCGGATGTGCGGCTTGCCTCGGCTGAGGCGGGTTCGTTGCCATCCGGCCGTGACGAGCTCGTCCTCGACGCGCTCGTGCAATGCTTCGAGGAACGCGAGCCGCTCGGGGCTGCCGCTGCGTGGGTCCTTGCGGGCTGTCGTGATCTCTCGCCAGGCATTGGGGCGCGCAACCACGTCGGCGTCGACGTAGAACTGGTCCCGTGGGGCGGGGGCGAACCGGACGACCAAGAGCGCATAGCCGACGTCGTCGCTGCTCGTACGGTTCAGGAACTCGACCGCGGCCACGTGTGTGTCGCTGGCGTCCTCGACGACCCACACACCCAGCCCGCGCTGCCACGCCGCGAGGTAGGTGACGAGCTTGCCGAGATGATCATGGTTGGTCTTGCCGTACTGGTTCTCGATGATGACCGGCAGTCCCTCGTCGGTGCCGTCGTCAGCAGTGGCGACCAGGTCGGCGCGGTAGCTCTCGACCCGCACCTCACGGTCGACCAGGGTCAACCCGTCGAGCTCGAGCGCGTCCTCTAGCAGCCATAGGTTCTCTGCAAGCCAGGCGGAGAAGCCGCGCTCCTCGTGACCCAGTACCTCGGTGGCTCGCTGCCACGGAACTCGAGTGATGTCAGGCAAGCCGTTCATAGGTGATGATGATGCCAGACCCT
>PWFU01000073.1 GCA_003554185.1 Candidatus Dojkabacteria bacterium | reverse complement strand
TTATGTTAACAACCCTAATCTTTTCTTGTCAAGGAGTAACTAACAATTCTTTAATAATCATTAATAATGATGTTCTGTTCAACCAATGCTAATGCTAACAACGCTAAACCAACTTTGTCAATAAGTACTCCTAAAGTATCTTTCAGATTTTTATAGTTAATTCGATCATCGAATCTCAATCAGATAGATTAATCCTTAAAGCACATCAGTTTTCAACTTTTTACTTCCTCAGCTAGTTTTCCAAAGCGGATCAATTTAACAATACCGCGAAAGCTTCTTCTCTGTTTGCCGAAAGAATTCATCAGTAAGTTTGTCTTCCAAACCATATTTACGGTAGACCCAATCGGCATAGCGGTAGTTCATCCTGTCCATCAGCAGGTAGTCGATCTTTCCTTTAAGATGTTCTGCAAGTCCTTCTGCTCCTGGAAGCATCGGTGCAACCATGGCATAAGTCTTTATACCGGCCTTATGCATATCACCTAATGCTTTAAGTCTCTCCTCTATTGAGGGTGCATAGGGCTCAAATATTTTCCTTACAGCTTCTTCGGCCGTAGTAATGGAAAGGCCGGCTTCTAAATACTGCATCTTTTTTATAATGTCCATATCCTTTAGAACCAAAGGGGATCGTGTCTGTATTACTACCGGCCAGTCATGCTCAGCCAGGATTTCCAAGCACTTTCTCGTAAGTCCATATTTTCTCTCCAGGGGCTGGTAGGGATCACATACGCCACTTATCCATACTCTGCCCCGCTTTTTTTTAGTTATTTCCCCGCGAAGCAGATCAGCTGCGTTTATCTTGACATCGACAAATCGCCCCCAGGGTTCATTATGCCCGGTGAACTTTTTCATAAAACGGGCATAGCAGTATGTGCAACCGTGCTGGCAGCCTATATATGGATTAATCACCCAATCATACACTTTAGAGGCAGAAAGAATAGATTTTGCTTTTACTTCTTTAATCTTCATATTTTTATGGTATACCAAAACCTCTTTTCCAGCAAACAAGAAACCAGGGGACATAGGTATCGCTTCTATTAACACTATGCCAAAAAACAACCAACTTTCACACAGTCTGATGAGGTCCTGCTTCCTACCTTGACATACTTTTCCCGCCCATTACGATTGAGGCAACCAGGTGGCAAGGGGAATTATGAGGGGAAAAAACATTCTTAAAACAAAGAAATAAACGGTGCCGAGATATATCAAAAGAATGAGGAAGTCACTCTTAAAGCCGATCCGGAAGAGGCGGATTTAGATGGATTGCACGAAATAAGTAAAGCCGCAATACACCATGGTTGCGGCTTTATTGATTGTTGAATAGGAAATTATGATGCTATTTTTTCCTGATTATGGTTATAGGCCTTTCGATAGTTTTCTTCCCCGGCAGTTCTTGAGTAAAATCCCAATTATTCCACCAACCAATAAATTCAAAGGAATCTAAGTAATCCAGTAGAATCAGAAATTCCTGGGGGAAAATCATTCTCTTCTTCTTTGTTTCAGAAAAAGTTTTTTTGCTTTGATTTTCAGATGCAATTAATTTAATTTTTTCCTCCAATAACTGTTCTACTTTATTAATATACTGACCTTTAACCTGAGTTTCAACAGTAACTCCCTCTTTTTCCATTACCCACGAATCCTCATATTCTGCTATAGGCGAAAAATTGATACACCAGTCCAAAAAATATAGGCCCCCAGGTTTTAAAACATCGGCTACTGCTTCAAAATGGTTGTAAAGTTCCGAACGATTTTGAACATATAATGATCCCAGCATAATAAAACAAAAATCTATTTTGGTGGGCAGATGAAAAGCTGTCATATCTTCTTTATACAGGTGTACTCGCTCGAGGTCCTCTTTACTTACTTTTTCCCTGGCAAATTCAAGCATAGAAGAACTTAAATCTATGCCATGATAAACATAACCCCTTGAAAGTAACTCCCCTAGGTGAGGACTGGTTCCACATCCTAATTCAACCACATTAGTGACTTGGATCTTCGAGTACTTCTTGATAGCTTTTTCAAAGACATCCACCTCTTGGGGAATATCTCGAAATGAAAAGGCGATATCGTAGTATTTTGGATTTTCATATATTCCTCCTGTTGTCAAAGTTCGTCACTCCTTAATTATATTTTTAAGTAGTGTATCTCCATCACTGGTCGGGGGAGTTTCACCGTCAGTTTTCCCACCTAACTTTTTTCAATCAATACTCAACCCATTTTCAAGCTTCTTAAGTTTACGCCTTAGACCCTTAAAATTGCATTCTTGCTGCACAAAAAAGGTTTGGAGGTTATTGATAACCCCCAAACCCTTGATTTCATGGTGCGCCTGGGAGGATTTGAACCCCCGACTAACGGATTAGAAGTCCGCTGCTCTATCCCCTGAGCTACAGGCGCTTGCAATTAATATCTTACCGTTAAATGCGTTAAAAGACAATAGGTAAGAAGCAAATTTTTGCTATTCCAGCTGCTCTTCCCGCAGAAAACGCCACTCAGAATCTTCCCAGATGAAAACAGCCTTGGTGGACCACTCGCTGTATGGCGGACCGAACAACACGGTAGCAAACTCATCTTCCCTGTCCTCAATGCGGTAAACAATAACCAAATCTTCTGCGAGATCATATTCTTCAAAAAATGCGTCGCTGTCTTCAAGTTTTTCCACCGGTAGTAAAATAACCTCCGGATCTTCTACCCTTTCTTCCAGCCAGTCTACCATTACCGGCTCGAGCTTATCATAGTCTGGCGGAACTTCTTCCTCTTCTTCTTTCTGCTCTTGCTCTTCCTCTTCTTCATCTTCTTCAGGATCCACTTCTTCTACCGGCTCCGGATCTTCTGGTTCTTCAGGCAGATCATCCTCTTCTGCTAAATCTTCCTCATGAAGATCCTCTTCCCGGCCATTTTCTTCCAGTTCAGCCACAGGGGCAATTGAAAAGTCTCCCATATAATAGATACCCCCGGCAATAATAGCCCCGGTGAAAAGAATTGC
>PWFU01000097.1 GCA_003554185.1 Candidatus Dojkabacteria bacterium | reverse complement strand
GGACCACCTGATATGGATTTATATTAACCATACTTCTTCGATAGTCTGAAGTGATTATATTTACAAAATAATGAAATGTCAAACTCAAATTCGTAGATAGTTATTGTTTTCTTAGATTCGCTATTCTCTCCTGCACTGGGGGGTGAGTCATGAATAGTTTATTGAACCAATTAACTTTTTCGTTGCCTTTGAAAGGGGGGGCAATGAATAGGTGGGAGGCGGTAGGTTCATTGGCTTCTTTCATAGGTTGACTGTCTTGGGAGATTTTTTCCAAGGCACGGGCTAATCCTTCGGGATATCTGGTTATAAGGGCTGCTGAGGAATCTGCGAGAAATTCTCTTTTACGCGATATAGCTAAGCGAATTATTGTTGCGATAATGGGTAGCAATATTGCAGCTATTATACCTATAAGCATGATGATAGCACCAGCTTGTCCTCTGTTGTCTCGGAAACCTCCAAACATGGATGTTCGAATGTATAGTCTTGCTAATACGGCTATGACAGCAACTAAAACGACAACGACCGAACCTATTAAAATATCTCTATTTTTAATGTGTGATAACTCGTGTGCTACTACGCCTTCAAGTTCTACTCTTTCTAATTTTTCAAGTAATCCTGTTGTAAAAGCAATAACTGCGTGATCTGGATCACGTCCTGTAGCGAAGGCGTTCGGTTGTTTTTCGTTGAGTATATATATTTTGGGTATTGGTAGTCCTGCAGTCATAGATAAATTTTCGACGAGGCGGTACAGCTCCGGGTTATCCTCCTTCTCTATTGGTTTTGCATTGAGCATGTTTAGTACTATTTTGTCAGACCACCAGTAACTTACTGCAACAGAGATTAGGGCGTATAATACGGCGATAATTAGTATAAGTAGACTGTCTAGGATATAGCTTATGAGGAGGCCAAACAGAATTACAAGGATTAAAAATCCAAACATCAAAAAATATGTCCTGCGAATATTCGCATCTGTGACGTTGTATAGGTTTGTCATTGATTAGAATATCTAAAAATTAACCTTTGGTGCTTTCTTTACGGCTTCCATTTCTTTCTCATCCAACTCGAAGAAGTCTTTCTTTGCAAAACCTAGCATGTTAGCAATCAGGATGGCAGGGAATTTTGTGATTGAGATATTGTAATCACGAACTACACTATTGTAAAACCTTCTTGATGCTAGAATTTTATCTTCGGTATCTCTTAATTCCCTTTGCAATTCTAGGAAGTTAGTTGAAGCTTTTACTTCAGGGTAGTTTTCCGATACAGCAAATAAGGATTTTAGTGTTGAGCTAAGCATGTTTTCAGCTTCCGCTTTTTCTTGCGTTGTGCTTGCGTTCATTGCTTGTGTCCTAGCTTCTGTTACTTTTTGAAATACTTCTTTCTCATGTGAAGCGTATCCCTTAACTGTTTCGATAAGGTTGGGAATTAAATCGTACCTTCTTTTTAGTTGGACAGTTATATCAGACCAAGCTTCCTGAACTCTTTTATTCAGTACTACGAGTCTATTGTAGAGTCCAATAACAAAGATTAAGATTAGTACGACCAATCCGATCAATATATATACTAAAGTCATAGTTTTTCTCCTTATAAATTTATCTGCTCGATTTTAAGCAATCCTTCGGGTCTTGTCAATCTAGCTTTTCTCTAATGAGATTGTCCTTTTTGGTATAATTTGTCTTGCTTTTTGCTTTTTTATATGCTAACTTGAACTTAGTAGTATTTTTTGTAGATTAACTTGAAAAATATGTTAAAAGTATTGAGAGAGAATAGGAAGAATATTTTGTTTGCTGTTATGCTGACGTTTGTCTTCTATATGTTCGTAGGACCGATAGTTTACTTTAATGATGATTTCCAAAATTATATTAGCAGTAAAAATTCTGTTTTAGGAGTAGATGATTATGAGAGGGGAAATATCAATGAGGTATTGGATGAATTTTTGTCTCACGTAGAAGATGGTAATTACAGAGAAATTGAAGAGACGACAGGCCTCAAGGGCAAAATTACTTTTTCTCAATGGCACGAGATTAGGAGCATAGATATAGTTGGTGGTTGGGTTTACGAAGATGCTCATACTGCTTTGATTAGGGTGGATTTCAATTTTTGGGTTAATGAGCAAGCGTTTGATTATCCTTTGACTTTAGTGTTTGTGATGGAAAGGATTGGAGGGGATTGGGTTGTAAATGATGTAGAATATACCCTGGAGCGCTATAATGAAGCTCTAGAATAATTTATTTGTTTTGTAAAATATGGCAAACTTGTGGAAAGCATTAACATTATTGGTACTATCTTATGTATTTATTTCTTTTTCCTCAAGTTTAGAAGCTGCAGAAACGAATTTCACTCTTTCTATTTTAGAACCTCCTGAAAATACTGTGACTTTGTCTGTAGAACCCGACGGTGCAGGTGAATTGGATGGAGCAGGGGTTTATGAACATGGCGAAAGTGTTACCGTGGAAGTAATCTCGACGAATCCAGGATATACATTTTTGAATTGGACTGAGAATGGTAATATCGTAGCTCACGGAGAGGTTTACACTTTTACGCTCACTGAGGATCGTGATTTGGTCGCTAATTTCCAGCCTGATCAGTATTTAGTTAGTGTAAGTGCTAATCCAAGTAGTGGTGGTAGTGTGACTGGAGGTGGAATTTATGATCACAATACTAGTGTGAGTGTTGAAGCAACGACGAATGCTGGTTATACATTTCTGAATTGGACTGAGAATGGTACGCAAGTGAGTGCTAATCCTACATATACTTTTGTGATAGGGGGTAATCGTGATTTAGTTGCTAATTATGAAATTAATGAATATACCGTTAATGTGGCTGCTGATCCATCTGCGGGTGGTAGTGTGACTGGAGGTGGAGTCTATACCTATGGCACAAGTATAACGGTGAGTGCTTCCACGAATACTGGATATGAATTTGTTGAGTGGCGTGAGGGTAATAATCGAGTTTCTACATCTTCGAGTTATAGTTTTAATGTTTCTGCAGATCGTAATCTGAGAGCT
>PWFU01000005.1 GCA_003554185.1 Candidatus Dojkabacteria bacterium | reverse complement strand
CTTTGAGGTGCGTCACCGCGCGCTCGCCACGCTGAACTACCGCATTCCGTGGAGCAACCGGTCGGCCACCACCTTCGGGCTCTTCTGGGAAGGCCGTTCCGGCTCACCCTTTAGCTGGATCTACGATGGCGATGCCGGTGCCGATGGTACCCGAAACGACCTCGTCTTCGTACCAGCTACTGAGAATGACGTGGTGGTTGCCAGTGAAAACTGGGATCTCTTGGACGCCTTCATCGCTGGTGAAGATGGCCTCAATCAGTTCCGTGGCCAAATCGTCGACGTCAATTCCGGTCGCGATCCGTTCCAGAACCGGTTTGACCTAAACGTTCGCCAGGAACTCACCACGTTTGGCAACCAGCGTATCGAGCTGCAAGCGACGCTGGAGAACGTGCTGAATCTGATCAATGATGACTGGGGCCGCATCCGCTTCTCCAGCTTTAACGATCAGTTTGCCTGGCGCTTCGAAGGCTACGTCCAGGAGGGTGACATCGGCTCCGAAATGGGAGGCCGTCTCATCACCGCCGATGATGTCGGTAAAGACATCATTGAGTTCCGGGAGCAAACCGCACAGCAGAAGCTGCGTGATACGTTCTTTAATACGGCCAATACGTCCTCGCGCTGGCAGTTGCAACTGGGGGTCCGGTACATCTTTTAGCGGCCACACCTCGGCTTAGCGGCGGACATCCCACACGGGGTGTCCGCCCGCGGGCCTTTTCCAACTGCCCCACTCTTTTTCAGATAGACCCTTACTTTCATGTATAGACTTTTACGACTTGCCTTGGCGCCTTTGGCGCTACTGCTCATGGCCCTCCTATGGATGGGCTGCGACAGCGACAACGGTGTGGTGGGTGTTGACCCGGACGCCACTTCGGTAGAGTTTACCTCAGGTGGCGGCACGGCAGTGCCGGCTGATAGCCTGGCCACTTTTAACGTCCGCATCAATAATCCTTCGGGAAGCGCTGTCACGGTTGAAGTGCTCTTTGCTCAGGACGCCAGCTCCGCAACCCCCGAAGACATTGGCGGCATCACCGTCGATGATCCGATTTCGGTTACCTTCCCAGCTGGCGCCCAGGACGGCGATACGCAGTCCGTCGAACTGGACGTTTCTCAGGCAGACATCACGGGCGGCGCAAAGGAGGCACGCTTCGCGCTCCAGCGCGCCCAATCTGACAGCCCTGTACGGATTGGCAATAACCGGGGCTTTGATCTCAGCATTGGCTTCCCCCGCCTTGCGGACATCCGTGGCCGCATCGGCGGCACGTTTACCTTTCAGGCCATTGTGACCAGTATCCGTGGGAGTGATACCAGCATTCAGGATGAATCCGGCGGTATTGTGGTTTCCCGTAATTCAGAGTTCGCCGGCGAAGTATCGAGGGGCGATCAAGTGATCATCACAGGCACAATCACGGATTTTGATGGCCTGCGCCAGATTGACCAGCCGGACAATCTCGATAGCTTCGATATCGTATCCAGCGGGAATGACCTGCCTGCTCCGTTGCAGCGCACGGTGCCCGAGCTGGACAACGAGGATGACGAAAACATGCGCGTGCGTGTGAATAATCTTGAGTTCACCGATGGGCGCGATACGTTTGTTGGCGGAGGAGGCGCAGGAAACTTCTCGGCTCAGGATGAGAATGGAAACTCTATCACCATTCGCCTTGAGAGTGGGTCCTTTTATGCCGGCCGTCCGGTACCGCAGGGTACCTTCGACTTCGAGGGCGTATTTGCGACCTTCCGAGGCACCGGTCAGCTCAACGCCCATGACGAGGGCGATCTGATCTTCGACGCGGACGATGTACCGGACGACGACCCCGATGACGATCCGGACGCGCCGGACGTGATTTCGATTGCGGACGCGATTGACACCGAAGGCTCCGGAGAATCGGTGCGCGTAGTAGGTCTCGTTACCCGGATCTTCGGAAGCACGACGGTCATCGAAGACGAAACCGCTGGCATCGTCGTAAGCCGCCGGTCTGATGTTGCTGATGCTGCTGAGATCGGTGATGAACTGGAAGTTACCGGCTCCGTTGGTGAGTTCAACGGGCTCTTCCAGCTGGACCAAGATAATGTGGAAGATTTCGAGATCCTGTCTTCCGGAAACGACCTGCCTGAGCCGATTGAAATTGGTCTCGACGAGGTGGGCGACTTCCAGAGCCGCCTGGTCGCGATCTCTGGACTGGAGATCATCAACACCGATGATCTGGAGTTTCAGGCCGGAGGTGCTGAGGGCAGTTACGATGTAACTGACGGCAACGTGGAGATCACGCTCCGCATCGAAAGCGGCTCTTTCTACGAAGGAGAGCCGATTCCCGAAGGTCTGTTTAACTTCCGTGGAGTTACTGGTGAGCGCAACGGTCCTCGAATCTTCCCGCTCATCGAAGGTGACATCGAAGAAGAGGAAGAAGTCGCTGAGGTCACGATTGCTGAGGCTCGTGACCTCGAGCAAGGTACACCCGTTGTTATCGAGGCGTTGGTTACTCGTGCTAACCGACGAGTTGCCACGATCCAAGAAGATGGTGCAGGGCTTCTCGTCTTTCAAAACTCTGGAGCCCTGCGTGATGCTTTCAGTGACGGAACCATATCGTCAGGCGACATCGTGCGCTTTACTGGCGAGATGGGATCCTTCGGAGGTGCGATCCAACTGAATGGAGCAGATGACTTCGAGGTGGTTTCCAGCGACAATACCCTACCAGACCCGGTAACCCTGACCCTCGCCGAAGTAAATGATCAGGTCAGCGACCTTGAATGGCAACTGGTCGAGGTTTCGAGCCTCACAGTGATCAATACTGACGATGACACATTTGGTGGTGCCAGTTATGACATAACTGACGGTGACACCAATGGTATACTTCGGATAGGCGACTCTGAGTACTTTGGCGAGCCTATCCCGGAGGGCTCCTTCACATTCGTTGGGCCGCTCGGCTTCTTTGAAGACGAGGGAGCTCGGCTACGCCCAATCGAGCTTGGAGATATCATCGAGGATTAGCGCTGTATACAGTGTCTTCTCTAAAAAAGCCCCTTCCCCCCACCG
>PWFU01000065.1 GCA_003554185.1 Candidatus Dojkabacteria bacterium | reverse complement strand
TACACCGAAAAGTCTTCCTTTGCTATTATTGAGTGTGTAGTTGTGAAAGACATAGCAGGCTAAAAGTTTTACCTGTCTGCTGGTTACGCCCTTTGCAGTATTTTCGATTTCGGGGGGACTACCAACGTTGAACTGATTAAAGGCTCTCCTCGCTGCATTGGGCAGATGGGACTTGAAACTTCTAAGAATTAGAAAAGCACGGGAAAACTTTCTTTCGAAATAAGAGACTTCGCAGCCTACGATGTGCTCAAAATGCTCATTCCTCAGAATTGTTTCTGCGGAAGTCAGGAAATAATCCCTGGTCTTACTAATGATAAGTTGCCGAACCCTAGAGGGGCTGGAGGCAATCTGGGACAGGTGAAGTTAGAGATGCTGCCGAAGTCTACCATATACATTCACAACATACAAATGATTACTTCAACAGCCTTCGAAAACAGATTCGAAAACTTCCTGAGGAAAATGAAGCAGGAGAAAAACAGAACTGCAAGAGGACACTACAATACTACCTAGACTGACAATGTGTACATTGCAGAGAGACGCATCATGGTCTGTGCCAATAACTCGTGGAAAAACATTTGCGAGGACACTTACGTGTCAATGGGCGCTCCAAATGACCAAGGTGTGAGTTCTTCAGGCGGCTCCCTCACTCTTAAGAACTTTATCTGCCATCCTTTGGTCTCTTTGGTGTTTAGAATCGAGTATAAAGCTGTGATGCCAAGTGATAAGGGAAACGAACAGGCTTTCTTCACACTGGGTTGGACTTACCATGTGCCGACTCTGAACGCTAGTGGAGCACTGGCTGAAGAGACACTCGAAAACGAGGTGGAACTGGGGCCAGGGGCTGCACCTACTGGTGATCTGCTGTGGGATCCAAATGCTGATGAAATGAATTACTACTAGATCAGGATGAAGGCACTTATATCTACCAACCCTTAAGCTCCTCTTGACCACCAGGATGCTACCTCTATGAGTGTCTACAACCGTAACCGCAACATTAACAACCTGCAGACCTAGCTTAAGACAGGGCCTGCTTCTCTTGGCTCCCTCTCCACCAAGCTCAGCCCCTAGGAGCTGCTTTTGATGCAGGACAAGGAACGACAAATCAAAGAGCTGGAGACCAGACTCACCCACCAACACAAAAACGAGAGAGAAATCCAAAAACAGATTGAAATGCTTGAGATGGCGAGACTCCAAGGAGGCCAATCCAACAACTCCTACCAAAACTACGGCGATTCCAAATCCACAGACTAGATCAGGATGCTGCAGTTGCAGAAAGAGCAAATGCAGAACGAAATGTACAGCATGAAAAATGATGTGAAACAGTACATGGAATCTTTGAAAGAAAGCATGCACCAACCAAACCAAAACAACCAGAGTTACTACGGCCAACCAGGTTATGCAGCCCACTTTAACTCTATGCAGGGGCAGCCTTTGCAACAAAACTCATCCTAGCAAATTGCCATGATTGGCAATGTTTTCTACAACATGCTCAACATGATTGGAGAGAGCGAGAGAGACAAAAGAATAATTGGACTTTCAGATAATCTCAAGAAAATGGTATAGCAATCGAGATTTGACGATTTACTAGCTCCTAAAGCTCCTTATGTGGGGATGGGACAGGTGAATCTCCTCAAGACAACGGATTTGCCTTTAACTGATTAAATCAATTTCATTAAAATGGGTCAAGGGGATTTACTGCAGCATCCCAGTGCTTAAGTAACTACTAATTCAATTTCCAAAGATAGGCTTTCTCTCGAAGTGGAAAACGCTGACTAACTCAAAGCCTCAACTTTGACTTTTAAGTTCTTGTGCTACAAAACTGCTTTCTCGCACTTCGAAAACATGCCCAAACAGTTTTACTTCTAGTTTAAGTTCTTCAGTTTCCCCTCCATCATCACAGATAAAGTAAAGATCAAAAGTGAGAACACCTACGAACTTGTCCTCAAACCAGGTCAAACTTACTATCTTTCGAAGGAGCATAAAGGCATGAGCATGTCAATGACTACAACCACTACCAAACTCCACTCTCAACAGCACAAGACGTCTGACACTCTGCACGACCCCAACCTCCTCTCCGTCACATTCGAAATCGACCCTTCACTTTCCCACATTAAAGATGAACACACGCGTCTGGCTTCTTACCTGAGAGAAAGATTCCTGACTGTGGATGTTTTCGACGGAGACTCGCTTTTCCTATATGGCACGTGCAAAATCCCACTGTTTGAGTTGCTCAGACAAGGTAGAAGCACGGTGGTCAGAGCCAAAGAATGCGAAATGTGCGACCCTGAAAGTGGAGAGTTCAGAGGGGCACTCCAACTTATAATGAGCAACTAAGGCAGAATGCAGAGCATTAGCGAGGATCAAATACACAAGTAAGAACTGCAAACGTCTTTGAGAGGAAGAGACCAAAGTCCCCAAAAATCAAGACTGCAGCCTTCTCAGACTGAAGACAGTGGCAAGAAAAACAAGTATAAGAAGGTAGTTAAATCTCGACCCATGGACTTGACCAAAATGCAGCAGACCAACAACGAAGTGAACTTGCTGGCCACTCACATGGGCAACACCAACAATAGCCTTGTCAGTCAAATGAACCAGCAGTAAATTTCTGATGTATCCTTGAACAACGCAGACCTTAGGAAAAAGCTGCGTGTTGATCGCGTAAGAAAAATGACCATGGGCCATCAAGGGGCTCAAGCCACTCACACCTCAGTGGAAGACCCTTCTCAACCAGATTGGGCTAAGTTCAAATCCCTGCGTGAGATTGAAATGATTCGTGAAACAAAGAAAGATCAAGTTCTTTCTCGAGTCATGGATGACTATAGCCTAGGTGCCGACTAGTTAAGTATAGTCCCAGGTCAATTAGAATTCTTCAAAGCCATTATTCAAAACCCTTTCAACCAAAACGAAGTCTTTTCAGTGCACATCAACGACCCTGATGACAGGTTCCTTAACGGAAGGGAATTGTAGCTAGTGACTGATTAAGTAGAGTGGAGACACTGGGTAGGGGCTGGCAAGTGCCAAAGGCCTTTTGCCTACG
>PWFU01000010.1 GCA_003554185.1 Candidatus Dojkabacteria bacterium | reverse complement strand
CCGAGGGGATGTAAGATGACTAGGTCAGTAAAGAGTCGTCGTGAGTACTTAAATACCATGCGAAAACGCTATCAACAAACAACATCGCGAACACAATCTTGCGCAAATTTTTTGTGAAATTGATCATAAAAGGAAAATATTTATAGTTTGTATTTTACTCTTTCTCCTCCTATTAATTTTGGTCGGGTTATAGCGGCAGTACAGCTAGCCAAGCCTATGTTGGTAATTGCTAGCCGAACTGGAACTACTACGGGCTTAAGATGCATACCTATAATAGTATTTCCTATATCTATGCCAGCATTGCCCCTTATCTTTTCTACCATTACAGGTGCTTCTAATCTTTTGTAAGCCACCTCAGGAAGACTTCCACCTCCTTGAGATGAGGGTATAGCAGTAACCTTTTCAAAATCGTATTTTAATTGACAGTTTTTATCTATAAGCAACGCTCTATTGAGATGTTCGCAACACTGAATAGCTAGGAAAATGTCCTGTTTAGTTTTTATAGCATACGCCTCAGCAGCTAGCTTTAAACCATCATATACATTCTCAGCTAATTTTGCACTAGAGGCGGTTCCTATTTTTTCGCCAATTATTTCGCTTGTACTGCACCCAATCACAACTATTTCATCGGTTACTAATTCAGCTATACTTAATAATTCGTACAAAGCATCACGGCTTTGTTTTAATATTTGATCGCCTGATATAGTCAAAAGCAATTCCCCCTAGTAATGTGTGCTTTGAAAAAGCTTCTTTTTAATACGCCACTTTATAAACGTATTCCTGACGATACCCCGTGATGACTTTTGCATAACCCTGCAGCAGTCTATCTGTTTCTCTATCACCTGTGTCTACCAGTAAAGGACGCCCAAATAACGATTGGATCTTTTGAACAGTAGCCAAAACGATAATATTTTCTTTGCCCACCGCTTGAATAACCTTAGGACTGAGCTGTTGGTTCCCTCGGCCAAAGATATACCCCTGCCCGCCGATAGGTGTGACAAACAGCTTGCTATTTTGACATATGATATGCTCTAAGATGTCTTGTTCCGAAGCATCCTTAACTGCAATAGTTTTATTGCAGACCACATCCACACCCAAAAGGGAATAAGGCAAAGACAACTGTTGCATGATGGGCTTGGTGGTGGAACCCGGTCCAATAATGTACATAACGTCCTTCTCCATGTTATCTATGACATCCAGGGCAATAGCCTGGCGTGCATTCTCTTCAGATAATAAACTCAAACTTTTTTTCCCCTGCAGTAAAGCAGTATCATGAGGCACTTTAAGATAACCGTACAATTCTGTTTTGATTTCATCCTGTCGAAAAGCTTCTTCATCCAAATCAATGACTTCAGATTCTTTAATGTTTAAGGTTTTTTCATTTTTAAAATATTTTCGAGCAAGCTCTCCGGCCTTTTCAGGGCTAGCCGCATAAACTGGTGAATGAATTTTTACTCCTGCTGGGATTCCAAGAACTATCAAGCTTTGACCCACGGCATCGTAGATATCTCTGGCTGTACCATCACCGCCAGCAAATAACAGCAAATCCACCCCGTTAGCCAACATCTTTTGCGCTGTCGCAACGGAGTCTTCCCTGGAGGTTGCATTTGTTGGCTCATGAATGACCTCAGTTGGAAAGTTGCAAGATTTCGCCTGGTTTTCTCCCATATCCCCTTTAGCAGTATAAATACATATATCTTCTTTTAAAGAAGCCAAAACAGTCAAGGCCCTTATAGCCCGCTGGGGAGATTGGGAGAGACCTCCCAAAGCCCTGGCTTTCTCGAGGACACCATCTGTTCCTTTTAGACCCACTCTTCCGCCCATACCTGCTATGGGGTTTACGATTAATCCTATTCTTTTCAAAATTTCACCTCAGATAACAAACATTTTTATAAAGATCGATTTAACTGAAAATAGTGCATCAAAATCTGAATAATAATTAATTAGAATTAGCCATTTAGCTTTATTCTAAAAATCATATCATTCATTACCGTTTACACATTGTATAAGACTAATGTATCCAAACATTTAACACATCTCTGAAGAAAAGAAATATACCATACACAATAGCTGGTACCAGTGGGATTATATATATTTTTCTTTTTCCATAAACAAAAAAAGCAATATACAAAGTAATACACGCTGAAAAAAAATATCCGATTAATGGGTATAGATAGTAGAAAGCTAACAATCCTGCCATCAAAAAAAATATCCAGCCATATTCTTTTAAATTTAATAAATTTTTTCTTTTAGCTTTAATAATTGATTCTTCTTCTATTTTTTCTGTTTTTAATATAGATGATAGTATTTCAACACCAAGAAACAGTAAAGATAAGATTATTAAAACAGTCCACATTATGGGCATATTTCGAGGATTCTCATGAAATGCATAGCCATCTTGTATTGCTATGGTTTCAGGAATTATATGAAACAGGATAAAAAATCCTGTCAATAACCCAACCAGCACGAGAACAAATTCACCTGGACGCAACCAAAAATTTGCACATATTTTTTTTAGAGTATCCCTCATATCGCAAGATCCTCCTTTGACGACTTTACTCTTTGATAAATAACCAGAGCTATCGATATTATTAAAAGAATTATTATGACTATATCGGTCGGTGTATTAAAAAATGCACTATAATCACCTTGTGACGAGACAAGAGATCTTCGAAAGGCCCTTTCCCATATGGGGGACAAAATAAAACCCAATGCTAATGGCGCCATAGGCACACTAGCTTTTTTCAAAAAATAAGCGAGAAAACCAACAGCAATACAAACTAAAACGTCAATTATCCTGTGATTTAAAGTAAACACGCCTGTTAAACAAACTATAATTACTATGGGATACACTATTTGAGGATCACTTTTCATAACTCTTATTAGTGGCTTCATAATAATATGTGCAATGCCTACGTTAAGGAAATTAGCTATAATTAACCCCATAAAAATTGCATAAATTATGGGAGCAAAATCTCTGAAAATAGTAGGCCCCGTATGAACTCCCTGTATTTGTAAAGCAACTAGAAACAATGCTGCCATACTACTCCCCGGTATGCCTAATAGAAATAACGGTAATAAATT
>PWFU01000060.1 GCA_003554185.1 Candidatus Dojkabacteria bacterium | reverse complement strand
TGCTGGCGGTCGTAGGCCATCCCCCATCGCCAGTGTGGGTACCGGTCCTGAAAGCCGCTGTAAGCGATCAGCTCGTTCATCTCGTCGTGGTCGACGATCCAGTAGTTCACCGGGTAGGGGTCCAATCCGAGTTTCTGTGCCAGTTGGGCGGCCTCATGGACGGGTTCGTCCAGTTGGGCCGCGATCCGTCTGGCATCAAGGCGTTCGTCTTTCATTGTGAATCACTCATCGTCTGCTCCGTCTTCGGTGCTCAGAATCTCGTAGATCGCATCAGTCACGTCGTCGGGACTGGTGACGCGGGTGACGGCGACGTTGTCGGCCGTCCCGAGTGCGCGTTCGACCTCCTCGGCGTGAGTCGCGTTGATCGCCGTCCCGCCGGGCTGGGTCTCGACGTAGGCGTGGAGGTTTGCGGGAATCTCCTGAATCAACGGGATCACCCGATCCTTGGTGTCGTTCGAGGAGTTTTCTGAGTCGCCCGCCGCGAACACGTAGCGGTTCCACTCGCTGAAGGGGTACTCCTCTAAGATTTCGGCGGCCACCTCGTAGGCCGACGAGATCCGGGTCCCGCCGCCTGATCGAATGCCGAAGAAATCTTCGCGGTCGACCTCCCAAGCATCCGCGTCGTGGGCGATGTAGTGGAACTCGGCGTTGTCGTATTTGCCCGTTAGATACCAGTCCAGCGGCGTCAGCGTGCGCTCGACGAGTTCGCGCTTCTGTTCGCGCATCGAGCCAGAGACGTCCCGAATGTTGATGACGACGACGTTGCGTTCTTTCTTTTCGATAATTTCGGGGTGGCGGTAGCGTTCGTCCTCGCGGCGGAACGGGATCTCTTTGAGTCCCTTCCGGCGAATGCGCTGGCCGACCGTCGACTGCTCGACGTTGTTTTCGAACTCCTCGAACGTCGACCAGTTGGTTCGTTCGTCGTCCGGAATCTCGTTGTAGGCCTCCTCGATCCAGGCAAACGAGACGGGGATGTTCTCGCCGCGCGCCCACTCGAAGACGCCGCGCGGTCCGTAGCCGTCGACTTTCAATGCTTCGCGGATGTACTCCTCGTCGAAATCCATCGCCAGCTTTCTTTTTAAGCCCCTTTTAAACAGCTCCTCGAAATCGAGGGTGCCTTTCGGTCCGACCTTCGTGACGTCGGTGAAGTCGCCTTCGACCTCCTCGACGACGCGTTTGCCTTTCGGTTCGAGATCAAGCCCCAGTTCCTCGTCGAGTTCTTCGGCGAACTCCTCGGGGTCCATCTCGTAGTACTCGTGATCGGCTCCCTCCTCGCCGGGGTCGCCCTCCTCGTCGCCGTCACCGGGCTGCGGCGGGCCGACTGGCTGGCCGGGCTGGGGCGTGCCGCCCTGACCCTGGCCGACCCCACCCATCGAGCGTTTGTCGTAGGCGAACTCCGGGAGGTCGACGATCTTGACGGGAATCTTGACCTGATCCGGCCGCGACCCCCCGAGATCGCCGTAGCTGATGAACGCTTCGAGGTCCTGTCTGCGCTGGTCGCCGACCTCACGGAATCGGTCGAGATCGTCTCTCAGTCCCATTTGTGTTGCACCTCGTGCATGACGTTGCGGGTCGTCAGTTCGGCCGACGCCGGCGAGTACTGGCCCTCACACAGCGTGGCGATCGTCTCGTCTTTCAGCTGTTCGGTGACCGTTCCGGTCGGTGGCTCGTCCCACTGGCGTGGATCGAACTCCGGATAGATCCGTTTGACATCCGTCCAGTCGTAGCTCTCGAGAACAGCCCGGATCACCGGAATCGACGTCAGGTCGACGTTGTCGATCGCGAACTCCTCGTCGCGGTGTTCCCACGCGTACCGATTCAGCGCGGTGATCACCTTCTCGCGGCGGAACGCTTCGACTTTCTCGCTCGGCGTGTTGCCACGGTAGTCACTGTTCGAAAACCGCCCGAGGTGTTCGGTCTCGAAGACTTTCATGAGGAGTGGATCGGGGTCGACGGGGCCGCGTTCGGTATCGACCGTGCTGTCGCCCTCCCAAGCGTAGACGTGTTCGACGTACTCGGCGACCGTCTCTTTCGAGACGGTTTTGTTGGCCAACAACGCCTGCAGGACGGCGTGTTCCTGCTGTTCGAAGACAAAATCCTTCACGGCGGGCAGCCGGTTTTCGTACTCGGCGGCCTCCGCCCGCGAAAAAACGGGCGCGGTCGACAGGTCGTCGGCCATCGCGTTCAGCACGTCTTCGGGCATCACCACGTCCTCGACCGGGTAATCGGGATGTGCGCGGCCGGTCGCTTCGTGAAGCAGATCGGCGATGATATCACGGGTGTAGGTCACCGGAATACCGTGGATGCCGTCGGATTCGACGGTAAACTCGAAATCATCGATACCGAGGCGTTCGTCGCCGTCCTGCAGATACCCCTGCTCGAACAGTCGGGCTTTTTCGATCAGCGTCAGATCCGACGGCAGCTCGTCGCCGTCGAGTCGACTCACGACGCTGTACATGGCGGCCGCGCCGATGGCAAACGGTGCGAGCTCGCGCTCACGCGTCTGTCCTCGGCCATCCCGGATCGACACATGCAGTGGTGCCCGAACCCGTGATTCGATCTCCTCGTCGTCGAGATCCGCCCAGACGCGTTTTTCGGCGGTTAGTTCCCGCCTAATCAGCTCGGCCTCAAGTCGGCGGTTGGTCAGATACCGGAACTCGTGACGATCGAGTCGACGCTTGAGTGCTTTCAATGGATCTCTCCCGTTGCGATCGGCGTACTGATCGAGTTCGGCGTCGAGATCCGGATTCGAGATCATCACCAGCTGGGTGTCGATATCCATCCCGATTCCCTTATCCAGCTTTACGCGCCCCTCGTCGGGCACGTTCAGCAGTTTCCGGAGCAGATCGGCATGTTGGCTGGCGTCTTCGACGACGGTCAGCAAACTGTTGCCCTGCGAGAGCACCCCATCGTAGCTAAACGCCTGGGGGTTTTTCCGACCGCGCGAGTCGAGTTCTCGCAGCATACCGGGCATCCACGAGCCGACCAGTCGCTCTTTGGGGCTGCCGTCGTCCTCGGAGTGGAGAATGCCGATCCCCCGGCCGACGTCGACGATGTAGTTTGTCCCCCGAAGGTGGCTTTTGTCGGTGATCGACGAAAATAGCTTTCGCGTC
>PWFU01000027.1 GCA_003554185.1 Candidatus Dojkabacteria bacterium | reverse complement strand
TCCAAAATGTTCAGACTAACAAAACCGCCCCCTATTTACCTTTTTCTGCTTTGTTGTATTCTAACCCCTTTCCAGCTCCACACATGGTAGCTCTTTCGTTTAATTGCCCAAAAGGCAATACACATTCCATATGTGATCGAAAGAGCTACCACCAACACTTTACACCCCATAACATTGACTAACTAAAAGAAACTATTATTAATATAGCTCTTGTTTTAATTAGGTTAAACTAAAAATATGTAAGCACATACAACCACGCCCCTAGTAGGCCTATAGTGTTGACAATTGTTCTCGCAAATTATATAATAACACCGTTATTACAAATAAATTCTTAGCCTTAAAAAAGTGAATAGAAGAGAGACTATAATAATCATACTGACAATTTTGACCCTAATATTAGCAGAAATATTTCTGTTCTATAGACTATATAACGAACATTTCGAAATATATGCAAATGAACAGGAAAACCCTTACATATTGCTAAAAAACGGTAAATATTTCGAAATGGAATGTAAAAATGACGTTATAGATAATCGGGTAGATTTCTCTCAAAAACCATTTGAAAACGGAGTTTTAGAGAGAGAACTAGAAAACCGTATTATACGACATAAACATATGTGCTCAGATGGAGCAGATAATATGAGAATAACGGAAATAGATAAGAAAAGAAACAGCCTAAGAATTGTACACAACATTAGTACAAACATCGAAAGCTCGAAAGAAGATGTATTCTATTACACACAGCTAGACTATCCAATAGTCCCAGAAATAAATGAGGAAGAAGATCACATTAAAATATACGACTCCAATTGTACTATCACTATACCTAAAAGAGTAGGGTATAAGTATATCGTGAGAGATCAGAGTCTAAGAATTGGCACTAAACTTGCACAAGATATGGAAATCGAAATTGATTTACAAATAAAATGCTTATGAAGAAAAATAAAACTGCACTAACAATTTCAACACTCATACCTCTAGGTTTTTACATTTACCTACTATATACACAAGCGTTCAATGAATCTGTGTTCTTCTTTGCTTACAATGCAATTGTAGTTTTCACCCTACCTTTCCTAATCGCACGCTTATCTGCTTGTAAAGAAAAATTCTATTACCATAGCATGATATTCTTCCTAATCTACCCAGTTACATATCTACTAGCATACATGATAACAAAGATTACCCCTCTAAACTTAGACGCACTAATACATATTATTAGCATTTTGATAATATTCAAATGGCATTCGATTTTAGCAATCTTGATAACAAGATTACCTACAGAGGAAATAAAAAACATCTTGAGACAAGGACTCTATATCGTTCCACTTTTATTAATATATGCTGCAGCAATATTGCTGATACGCGACCCAAATAGTGTTGTAGCCCTAGATTATCTGCAACACTACGCTGTAAGCACAAGAATGGCTTCCGGAGACATACTTTGTATAATCCCAAATCAATGCTCAGAACTATTCATACAAGTAGGCTATACAACGATATATCACACCATACTAGGATTTCTTACTGCATTTAGTAATGAAAACCCACTAAATGCAATATTCTTAATCGACTTAATCTATCCACTACTCGTAGGACTACTAACGTTCGGTCTACTCAAAAAGTTTAGCCGCAATATATTTTTTGTAGCTATCCTAGCATTGTCAACACTATTCATTTTCGTAAATGGAGCATATGAATCTATATTCTTTCTACCACAAACACTAGCATTCATATTCTTCCTTATGGCTCTGAATATCAAAAATCTTAGCAAAAAGAAACTATTAACGGTAGGACTCATAATGATCTTAACACACTTCATCATGGGTACATATCTATTCATCTTACTCCTAGGTAAATACATCATTGTAGATAAGCTACCACAAAAAACAGTGAAAATTTTTCATAAGTACATATTAGCTTTCGCAATACTCACACCTGGACTATTGCTGATAGCTAATAGCAGTGGCTTCTCAATCGAATCGGCTTTCCAAGGGGGAGCTACGGAAATTATCGGAGGTGTCACAAATATGCCATTTCCACAAAACATTTGGAACTATTTAAGCATATGGGGAGGTACAGCCATTTTTGTGTTTTTCTCAATAATATTTCGCAAGGATAAAACAAACAAATGGTACCTATACTCCGTAATGTATATATCCATAGGACTATCAATTTTTTTACTAGAACCAACCTATGCAACGAAATTTCTAATCGGAGAAGGACTATTTAGCATAATCTTGATACTGGGATATTTAAAAGACCTCCAAGACAAAAAGATAAAAATTCTAGCAACACTATTGATTCTAATATCATTATTCCCTGCATATTACTTTAACAAACTCGATTACCTAGAATTCTATAAACAAGACACCGGGATAGCCAACGCAGTATCCAACAAAGATAAAAAGCTATTACAATTTGCTCAGGCTACAGAAGCCAATTGTATATTCGTGTCAGATCCATTAACACAAATACTTGTAGAATCGCTAGGAGAACAGAGAACTGCAAGAGCTCAATATATCACACCAGAATCACGTAAACAAATCTTCGAATTTATACAAGATCCTAAAGAAGATACATACGAAAATCTTAGAGATATCGAGGAGTTGAAAAAACGTAACATGTGCTTTATTTATTCATCTAGATTAAATACATCACTCGAGAAAGAAGACGTATTTTGGATATTCCACATGTACAGCATCATCATAGATAATTCAATAGAACTAGATGATACAGACAAATTACGCAAATTCATGCTTGATAAAAGTTACGAAATTAATTACGAAGATAATCACTTTATTGTTTTTTCTAAAAATTAGCATAGCTCTTTAAAAACGCTGGGGTTACACTTATCAGAAGGAGGAGAGAAGTTTGGTCAAGAAAATAAAAAGAATCTGGGTTGAAACTTTCGATAAGATAAGTCGAAGGAAAGAAAAAAGCAGGAAGATAAAACACAGGAAATACATACAAGAAGTCCACAAGGCTCTAAGAGAATTCGAAATAGCCAAATACTACTATGAAAAAGCAAAAGAACCACACAAAAAGGAACTATATCGAAGAAAATTTGTAAAAGCAAAAGTGGAGTATATAATAATACTCAAAAGATTCAATAGATTCTGCGGTGTATGTTAAAAATAAAACCCCAGCACAAAGTACTCT
>PWFU01000050.1 GCA_003554185.1 Candidatus Dojkabacteria bacterium | reverse complement strand
CCGCCATACTCCAAGAATTCCAACAAAACGCATGTATTACTATTGAACTATATATAACTTTATTTTATATCCTGCAAAACTTCATAGCTTGCCGCTATTTCTGCTTTGAAATTTTCATCTTCGGAATCTTTGTAATATTCAATAAGATCAGCAAAAAAATTTTTCCTGTATTCAATATATTCCTCCCATATTTCTTCGGGGATAAATGACAATTCATGTTTTAGAGCCTCTACACATCTTCCCTTTTGGTCTTTTAACTTAGTAAATTCAACAATTTCATGTATTAGTTGTGGAAATCTATATTTTTCAGGAATCTCTTCGGATATAAAAAGGTGTTCTCCGTTTAGATAACCAACAAAACCAGGTAACTTTGGCTCCAAATCTTTGTTTAAAACTGTGTAGGGAATTTCTTCACCCTCATATTCGACTACACCAACATCAACCTCATTGTTTTTCATCCATTCTGGTCTTGTGTCTTTTATAGGTGGCTTTTCCATTTTTTAAAAAGAATAAAATTAGTTTACTATGAATTATACAAAAAGAGCTATTAAAATGACAATTTACAACTTTATATGTGCTTCTCTTTAAAACACCAGAATCTGCTAAGATATCAAAAGTAAAACTCTTTTGTACTCTGGTAACAAGAACCCTAAACTGTGTATTAGTTATACGAACAGTAGAAAATAATTCAACCGCAGGATTAAAAAATATCATCTATTATAATCAAGCCATTTTTCATCTTTGAACTCATAATTTTTCTCTACTAATCCCTTAATAACCCTATTCAAAACATCTGGATGATATCTTTTAACTTGATTTAAGGTATCCTCTCCCAACTCTATTGTCCAATTAATTCCTTTCTCAACTATATCTTCCTTATGATCTAGTTTTCCATCCGGAGTATCTGGAAATCTAAAGATTTTTAATTTATCTTCTTTTTCAAGATCAAGTAAGAATTCTTGTACATCATTTATAGGGAGTTCTTTCTCTACCTTTACCGACTCTTCTGAAACTACTTCTGCAGTATAAGAGGTCATTCCCTCTTTAAAAGAATCCGGCCTTAAATAATAAATAGAACCTCTTTTATCTTTATATCCCAAATCAAACGCCCCTTTAAATCTTTCCCAAATGTATGGTTTTTTGCCTTTTAAAAAACTCATTAGGCCTGTTTGGCAAATAAAATCAAAATTATCTCCCAGATACATTGCTGCTGTAGTAATATCTTTTGTTGCATATACCCAAGTTTTTCTATGAGTACTTACCTTTGGTTCTAAAACTTTCAAACCACTAACTTTTGATGAATGATATACATATTCTTGATTAAGCATTACTAATTATACCAAGTATCTAAACGAAAATTAGGATCATACCTTTACTAATTCAAAATCTGATACAATAGCCTATGGAGAGAATATTTAAATTAACAACACAAATAAACAAAAAAACTCTTCACGATATTTTGAAAATTCATGAAGCATGTATTTTGAAAAATACTTCAAAAACATACTCACCAGAAATTATCGAAGATTTACTATCTACTCTCTCTGTAGAAAACATCAAGGAACAACTTGAGAATTCTTCTTGGATCGTCTTGGAAAAAGAAAATAAAGTTTTAGGATTTGCTCAATATTCTTTAAAAGATGAAAAAATATTTCAAATACAGATAGAACCTAAAAAACAAAAACAAGGATATGGTGGAAAACTTTTTAACTACATAGAAAAAGAGTTCAAAAGAAATAATATAGAAAATATAACCATCTTTTCAAAATTAGATACTGTAAATTTTTACAAAAAACTTGGTTTTGAAAGCATAAAAAATATTCAATATCCACTTAAAAACAACTCAATAGAAATGGTTAAAATGAAAAGAGTTTTAAAATAATCTTAAGAAAATTAAAAATAAATCTAACCTTTAATAACAGCAACAGGTTCTAAAGTGGTAACAATACTAACTAAATCTTCTTGAAACTTCATTACTGAATCAATATCTTTGTATGCACTAGGAGCTTCATCTAATTCTGATTGATGTCTAGGACCACCTAGAATTCCTTCCATCCTTTTATTTTCTTTTTCTAGATCTAATGTGTTTATAGCTGCTTTTCGACTCATAATCCTACCTGCTCCATGGCTACAAGATTCAAAACTCTCTTTATTTCCCAAACCTTCAACAATGTAGGATTTAGTTCCCATTGAACCGGGGATGATACCAATTTCCCCTTTTCTTGCACTAGTAGCACCCTTTCTATGAATCCATAAATCCTCGTTATAAAAATGTTCCAGTTGGGCATAATTATGAGCAATATTTATCATCTCATCGAATGATATATCTTTGAATTTATCTTCAAAAATTTCTTTTACTCTTTCCATCATCCCATACCTATTTTCAAAAGCAAAATCTATACAATACTGCATCTCTTTTATATATCTTTTAAAATGTCTTGTACCTTCAGACAAAAAAGCTAAATTCCACTTACTAGGAACATTAGAATTCTTTTTTTTATTCAACTCTCTAGCTTTCTTGTCATAGTAATTAGCAACCTGTTTGCCTAAATTTCTTGAGCCACTGTGAATCATTATCCATACAAAACCATCAGAGCCTTTGAGTATTTCTATGAAATGGTTTCCACCTCCTAAAGTTCCAAGCTGCTTAAGTGCCCTACTATATTCTCTCTTTACTACATCTCCCATATTCTTAGAATCGGGCATCAAATCACCCGATTGAGCCTTTTTATGATGTTCAAATCCTACAGGAATATATTTTCTAATTTTTCCCATAATACCTTTTAACTCGTCTGTTGTAATATCTTTCAAAGAAGTTTTAACCGCACACATGCCACAACCTATATCAACTCCTACAGCGTTTGGAATTACAACACCCTTAGTTGCTAAAACGCCTCCTATAGGCATACCATAACCCGAATGACAATCAGGCATTAAAGCAATATGCCCTACCGCAAAAGGTAAATTCGCTAAGTTTTTAGCCTGTTCTAAAGCATTTTCCTCTATTTCATCTATCCACATCTTTATTGGAATTTTTTCTGTTTCAATTACCTTTTCCATTTCAAGGTTTAAATATTAAACTTAAAACTATAGGATGACATTTCCGAAAAAGCTTGATATAATCTCGCTGTAATAATTATTATACACTTAAAAATGGAAGAGCAAAACTTCTATATCTTCGAAAAAGATCCAGAAATTATTGAAGTGGATATAAATGAATGGGCGGTTGCCTCTTATCCAAACATCATAGAAACAAAAGCTCTAGGACCTTGTACAGGGGTAATTATATACGACAATAAAAAACAAATAGGAGTTTGTGGACATATAGCAGAGCCCAGAATAAATCTCCGATATGTATTAGATAAAGCAAAAGAAATTTTCCCTGATGCAAAAGATTTGGAGGTATACTTAGGCGGACAAGCCCCTATAGATCCACCTACTTTTGAAGAAGATAAAAAAAGTAGAAATTTTGTAAAAAACTTGCTCAAAGAATATGGATATGATGAGTCACAAATTACTACCAATTGGCAAGATTCTCACCAAGTAACAACAATGAAATTAGATACAGTTAACAACAAAGTGGAATACCTCACAGATGATATGTGGGAACTCATAAACGAAGAACTATAATCATGGAACAAGAAAGATTAAACGATATAGAAAATATTCAAGGCTGCGACATTCTAGCCAAAGTACAGGAATTTGAATCTCTGGTAAATGAAAACAATGAAATCTATAACGAGTATTTTGGAGGTATAGATACACATA
Source organism: Candidatus Dojkabacteria bacterium (assembly GCA_003554185.1). Lineage (GTDB taxonomy): Bacteria > Patescibacteriota > Dojkabacteria > SC72 > T1SED10-24 > T1SED10-24. Next base: position 10,347 of record PWFU01000050.1, on the reverse strand, counting down.
GTATCTTATGTGAAATTTTTGATGATGAACAAAAAACAGGAATCACTCCAAATGAATCAAAAATTGAGCGAAAGTTAGTTGATAGAATGATTAATAAAGTCTTGACGGAACACGAAAACGAATTAGATTGCGGTAAGTTCGAACAATTACTCACAAAATTAGAAATAATTCTCCTTGAAAAGATATACAGGGAATATGAATTTAAAAAACTTTTAAACAAACTAGACCTTCAGAAGTTCGGCGAATACAGAGATAATTTGCATTCTAGGCTAGACAATATTCTAGAAGACCCAGAAAACCTTGAAAAAGAGTATAAAAATCTTCAAAATTTAAGCAATTTAATTAACATTCTACAAAAACTCGAAATCGAACATAAAATTCAAGACAGGAAATAAAAGAGTTTGATACAATAAACGAGGCATCAGATAGAATGAACAACCCTTATAGCTTTACCCTCAACAATGGCTTGAGCTAGTTTCTTGTAAGCAGAAGACAATATCCTCTGGAACGTACTTTGTGAAGTTTGCATTTTTTCTGCACACTTAGTCTGATCTAAATTTTCAACATTTTTCAACCTTAGAGCTTCTAATTACTCAAAAGATATTTCTACTTCTTCTAAATCCCTAAGAGGAATTCCTCTGGGTTTAAAATAAGTAACCTCAGGATCAAAACTTATCTTTTTGTAATGTCTAGGCCTAGGCATAATTCTATTTAGCTAATCTTTATCTTCTTTTTTAAGGGCTTCTTTTTCCCTACGAATAACTTCTAACTCTTCTTGAAGGACTTTCTCTTCAGATTCTAACGCAGCTATTTCGTTTTTCAAAGAAAAAAACCTTTGCCCTCTTGCACAAGGACCAAAGCCTCTTCCTGTTCTTGAACCGAAGCCCATTGGGCCTGTTCCATCAAATCTAGGCATAATATTCACCTCCTTTCTTCAGAGATATAGGCACCTATGTTTTGAGTATATACCCATAACTTCTAAATGTCAATCATCTATTGAAATCCTTTTTTGAACATAATATTATTCCTACAAGAATTATGAAAGTAATGGAATGTATAAAAACAAGAAGATCTATTAGAAAATACAAGGAAGATGATATACCTCAAGATATAATAGATGAAATTATAGATTGTGGTAGACACGCTCCCTCCGGACATAACAAACAACCTTGGAGTTTTATAATCGTCAGAGATCGAAATAAGATTGAAAAGCTATCTAAAATACATGAATGGGCGCCTTTTGTAGCAAATGCTCCAGTCTGTATAGTTCTTTGTTGTACTAGAACAAAAGAAGATTATAAGTCGGTTATGTATATGAGTGTAGCTTGTGCAGCACAGAACATGCTTCTAGCAGCTCATGCATTAGGATTGGGAAGTTGTTGGACACACATAAATGATTTTGATGAAAAAAGTGTTGAGAAAAAAGTTAGAGAAATATTAAATGTTCCCAAAAGCATAGACCCGATTTGTATGCTCCCTATTGGATATCCAGACCAATCCAGAAGTGCAAAACACTTGAAGGACATCAAGGATATTGTTCATTTTGATAAATGGAAGAATAAATAAATACTCTGTTTATAATTCCAAAGAACGTATAAATTATTATCAAGTTTTAAGAGGAATGTAAGTGAAAAATATGTGGAAGGACTAATTAAGGAGTTTGATTGATATTCTTTATACATAGGTCTTTAATATCTCTTTAAATTTCATATGAAAATTATTTAACTGCTCCTTAAACTCTTCACAATTATGAATCTCCTTAAATGTTTTGTTTATTTCATCACATACCTCTTGAGAGTAACCTACATTTTTGAAAAGTCCGTCTATAGAATTTTCATTAGGTTTTTGAGAAAAATAATCCTGAAGGGAAATATGCCATTTTTTAACAACTTCTTTTTTAATACCAAAATCAATCTCTTCTTTTAAAATATCATCTAAATAATCTATAAACTCATGCCAATTATCTATATTATTGTAAACAAGAGAATCTTCAAAAACCTTCGAAGCATGAATAATATACTTCGATTCGGGAATCAAACCATATAAATTATTTTGACGGAAATATTTAGCCCTCAAAGGATCTAATATTGAATGAAATTTAAAACCAGCCATAAATGATTTTTCCGTCATCGCGTCGGGTAAAATCAAACTTTTTAGATGAGTTTGAGAACGAGGAATTTTTGCAGTACGCCTAATATCAGGGAAACACGTTCCTATGTAAAAGGTTTTTTTATCTTTTTCAATAAAATAATCATCAAAAATTTCTTCTGTAAGAACAACGTGAGTTATAGGTGTAGGCATTCAAACCTATATTACAAATTAAATCCTCTCCAAGATGTTCAATACTAACAGATATTTCATTCAAACGCTATGAGAAGAAACAAAACCCTCTCTCAAAACAATTTCTAGCTATAGACGGATAATAATAAATACTGTAGAATACAATTGATGCTCAAAGAAATTGAACTAAAATTCAAACTATGGCAGCTAGTATTTTATGAACTCGGACTTTTTGCTTTGGGTATACTAGTGGGAGCGTACTGGGCAGGATTTTTCACTAACTTTTTGGAACTTTTGGCGCTGATAGCAGTTTTGTGCCTCGTGTATATTACTGTAATATCAATTAGGCAAATCAAAAGTAAGAAATGAGAAAAAGGGAATGCCCGACAAGTTCACTGTCAAAAGAAGTCAGAGAGGATATTTTGCCTTTAGAAGGAGACTATTTATCAGATGAGGATTACGAACATATATCAAGGTGTAGGCAATCCATAGATAAAGTCTTTGAGACCGATGCAAGCGAAGAAATCAAATACAAGGTAGCTAGATATAACTGTGTTCAAATACTCCAGCTTTTGCCAAATAACGTAGACGAGTTGAGATTCGATGGGAACATCTTGGCGACAAGAATCACATCTAGAGATAAAGATGAGAAAAACATCTGGGATAAAACAACCTTAGATGAATATCTTCAGATACAAAGAGACGAAGTTAAATAATGTCTATTTATCTTTTTTAGCCTTTACTATAACAGATACTACTATAACAACAAGAATGATTATAGCTGCGGTTAGAGCAATATTTTCTACGGTAAAGAGAGTCGAATCCTCTTCTTCATCCTTTTCCTCTCTAACTTCTTCATATACTTCTTCTTCTTTTTCCTCTTCTTCATCTTCCTCAAAATCCGCCTCTTCCATATCCATTAAATAACCAGCAAAAGAATCAGGATGTTCTTCTTGAATTTGTTCAACAGAAGCATATTCGGTTACATCCTTACTACAATCTTCCTGGGATAGTAATTCCGAATCATCTATTTCATCGGTCAAATCAAACAGAAGATACTCAGAAGCAACATAACAATCATCTTCTGAAATATATTCAGGCAGATCAGCAAAAGATTCCAACTCCATTAATTCCATAAATATAGCATTAAAATATTAACTACTTTATTCTACATACCTACAAGACAAAAAGTCAAATGGATTAAAAAATGGGTGAGCAGGGACTCGAACCCTGAACCTAGCGATTAAGAGTCGCTTGCTCTACCAATTGAGCTACACACCCTATAAACAATTCATCGCATAATAGCACGATAAGGCGTAATAATCAACAATTACCCTAAAACACGAAAGACATATTTATCTAAACTTTCCGTAAAAGCAGAAGAAAGATAATCCAATTCTTTAACATCAAAAAGGCCCTTAAAATAACACTCTTTGCAAAATAATTCAAAACTCTTTAAATCAATATACCCTACACCTTCCTCACTACCACAGTTATTACAAATATCATACGAAAGCAGACCCATTTTTTTAAGAAAAATAAGTCTAAACTTATTCACGTCATCGTTTTTACAACCCGATTTTATAACGAACAGCAACTTATCATATAAATCACCACATTCACCACCTTCTTCTATAAAGTTATTTAGTAAAAAAAGGACCCTTTCAATCCCATGTATATTCGAGCCAGAATAATCCGGAGAAAGAATGTTTTTAGACTCAGTTAGTACTCCCATCCCCTTATTCCTATAAAAACTAATACCACTCACAGATAGGGTTTGCATATTTCCCCTATTTTTACTATCTATCTTCCTTATACCCTTTGCTAATAATGGGAATTTACCATAATCCCTGCCAATGACAGTTAAAATTTTGTCAGCCTCACTATAATTTATCGATTTTATAACAACAACCTCATCTTTAAATATTGGCATTTTTAATCCTTTGCTCCATATCTTGTTAAAACAACACAAGGAGTTTTTAATAATATTAATACATTAAATAACAAGCTTCTCTTCTTTAAATACTCATAGTCATACTGTACCCTTTTTTCAGGAGAAAGTAAATTCCTCCCAGATATTTGCCAAAGACCTGTAATCCCTGGTTTTATTTTTAAAACTTTATCTATTCTCTTGTCAAATACCTTATACTCTTTTCTGTATTCATCTATTTCCTCAGGAAGATAAGCCCGAGGACCTACAAGACTCATATCTCCTTTAATTACATTTATAAACTGGGGTAATTCATCCAAATCTATTTTTCGTAGAAACCTCCCTATAACAGTAATTCTAGGATCTTCCCGCATACTTATTTTCCCATTCCCCTTCCTTTTCTTTTCAATTAACTCATTATCAAAAAACATCATCTCATGTGCACCAGGATACATCGTTCTAAATTTATACATATGAAATAATCTACCACTTTGCCCAACCCTTAAATTCTTTTCAACAAAAACAGGTGATCTTAAATCTCCTATCTTTATAAATAATGCAATAATAATCATGAATGGAAGAAATACAAGAAAAAGTAAAAAACCAAAAAGGATATCAAACAATCTAATAATCATATTTAATCTAATAACTCTTTAACTAAATGAGTCATTTTATTTTCAAAAACCTCAAAAGAAAAATTTTTAGCCTGCTCTTTACAAACCTTTGGATCAAATTTTGTTTCATCCCATCTTTCTAACTCTTTTACTAAAGAATCTGAAGAATATTCCTTAAAAAATCTCCCTGTTTCCCCCTCCTTTATAGTTTCTAAAACACCTCCTCCAGCAAAAGCTAATACAGGACATCCAGCAGCGTTTGCTTCTATTGGAACTATTCCAAAATCCTCATCCTTAACAGGAAATATCAACCCTCTTGTATTATACAAAAGATTTGCTTTTTCATCATTTTCAACATACCCCAAAAATTCAATATACTCTTCTCCATTTAAATCTTTAACTATTTCTTCTAATTCCTGAATATAACTTCCGGTACCAGCTATTTTTAATTTCTTTTTAGACTGAATACAAGCCTTAACCATTAAATCCACCCCTTTGTATTTTTCTACCCTTCCAACATACAAAAACCAATCCTTCCTACTCTTCATATCCTCATTAAAATCTATATACCCCATCTCTACAGGTGGATGGAGCATTTTAGGATTAATACCATAAAACTTTTTAATTCTTTTAGAAACCTCTCTTGAATTTGCAGCTACCATATCAGCCCTCCTAGCAGCTTGTTTGTCTTTTCTCCTCCAATATGAATGAAAAAGAGGTTTCAGCAAAGAATAAAGTTTGTAAGTCCATTTATCTCCCCTCCTACCCGATCTAGTATCCAACCAAAGATATCTAGGTGGAGTTAAACAATAAAGGAAGTGTTTTACATTCTTAGGAGGCCTAACAAACTTCGCAAATGCCGAGGATACAGATATTACTAAATCATATTCTCTAAAATTCAATAATCTAAAAGCTAAAGGATAAAGCAAAAAATATTCTTCACGCAATTTCCTTTCAAATGGCATTTTTTGTACAAAAGAGGATCTAATATCAAAATCTTTAAAAAACTTTTCTACCACCTCCTGTTCATATATCGAAGTATATATTACAGAGTTTTGAAATATTTTAGAAAAAGCAACTATATCATCCTGAGCTCCTCCCCAGTATTGAAGTTCATCTGCTACTATAGCTACTTTTAGTTTTTTAAGTTTTTGTTTTTTCGAATTCTTCATATTTTTCTTGAACAAAATTTTGAAATTCTTCAATAAACTTCTCTTCTGTAAATTCCTTAGCCCTGTCTTTTACTTTTTCTTTTTCAAAATCTTTTTTCTTAAAATCTTTTACAATGTTACATAATTCTTCAAATGAAGAAAAAAGAAAACCTGTTTTTTCATTTATAACTGTTTCTGTAACACCCCCATAATTATATCCAATAACTGGGCATCCGCAGGCCATAGCTTCTACAGGGACCAAACCAAAATCTTCTATACCAGGAAATATTAAAGCTTTTGCATTAGTATATACTACTTTTAGTTCTTCATCAGATATGCTTCCAAGAAATACTATGTTCTTTTCATTTTTAGCAATTTTTTCTAGATATTTTCTATCTGGTCCTTCACCTACTATAACTAATTTTTTGTTTTTTTCCTTACACGCTTTTATAGCCCAATCTATTCTTTTGTAATCATAGAGTCTTGAAACAACCAAGAAATAGTTTTTTTGAAATCCTTTAGGTAATACATTCTCCGGCGTACTTGATGTTTCTCTAAACCAAAAATCTAAAATCCCTGGATATATTATCTTGGATTCCCGTAAATATCTATGTTGTACTTTTTTCTGAATGAATTCTGAGATACTAATTATATAATCGATTCTTTGTGCAACTGCATAATCCCACAATCTATAATAATTTCCAAAAAAGGGTGTTAACATATTAATAAGGAATCTCCATCGTGATGTTCTAAAACTTCTTTCTTGATCCCAATATGTTCTTGGTGGCGTTAACAAAAGACAAAAGTGTAGTTGTTCCATTGTAGTTACAACGCCTTTAGAAGATCCAGCTGATATAGATATGATGATATCGTAATGGGTTAGATCGAGCATTTCAAATGCCCATGGTGTAAATATATTGTAATTGTTTTTTAAAATTTTTCTATAAAAAGATCTCTGCAAAAAGGTAGTATATACAGAATTACTGATTTCAGGATACTCCTCTTTATTAAATATTGCGGTATATATATCTGCTTTCGGAAAAATCTTTAACAAAGAATCTATATTCCTATCTGAACCTCCTTTAGCAACCATGGAATCTGTTACAAGAGCAACTTTTAGAGATGATATTTCTGCCATGTCCTGAGTTTATCAAGACTCATAAAATAGTACAACAGACAAAGACTAATCCGATACCTTATCACGCATCCCAGAGGACATTCCATTCCCATCCAAAAGGTACCTTACAGAGGGTTTTGTCCTAACAACATATATCGACGAGCCTACAAGCACTAAACCAACCATAGGTAACAGTGTATTAAAGATAGAAGCATGAGGTAATCCCAATGTAGCGGGATCAATTAACTCACCTGTATGAGGATCTATCAAAAAGCCTGTATCTGGATCTATTAGATATCCTGTGTGAGGATCTATTAAATAACCTGTATCTGGATCAACTAAATATCCTGTATACGGATCTATTACAAAACCAGTATTCGGGCAAATACGCAAAGATGAATATTGGTGATTAGGATCATCAGGATCATACGGGTCATATGGGTCATATGGTCCTGGGCTCACAGGATTATATGGACGACTCGGAGTATAAGGGGAATCAGAAGGAGGATCATATGGATCATATGGATCATAGGGTGGATGAACTGGTTCGGGTTCGGGTTCCGGTTCAGGTTCGGGTTCCGGCTCGGGTTCGGGTTCAGGTTCGGGTTCCGGCTCAGGTTCGGGGTCTATTACCTCGAATGAAGTTTCATCTGCTTCATACTCACCTACAAAATCTTGTGCATAATCAGGTTCAACATCAACTTCTGTTTGAATTGTTGCAGAGCCGGTACCAGTTGCTCTGAAATAAAATGTTCCAAAGGTTTCTGGACCTGCAGTATATGGTTCATCAGCAAAAATCAAACAAAAAAAGGAAACCATTTCTTCACGCTCAGTTCCAACATCAACTTCACAACCAGGTATATTACCGCTATCATATTCTACAAACTCAATAGGGCCTTCCATATGCAATCTTATACTCATCCCTATAAACTCCTGTTGTAAAGGGCGGACTACTACATCTATCGAAGAGAGTTCTTGCCCACCAATAGTACCACTATCTGGGTTTAGAAACACTTCCATTTCACCTCCAGTATCTTGTGCATATCCCAATGTCACAAAAAGGGATAGAAAAAGAAGCGAAAACAATGCTATTTTAAAAGCTTTAATTACCTTAAACAATTTCACAATTTTCTAAATTTATTATTTCAACATATATCTTTCTCCTCTACCACTCTCTAGCAAATCTCCATCTCCATCTGGATCTAAAAATTCTACACCAAATTCTCCTTCTTCTAAAACATCAAAATGCAAAGTAGTAAATACATCACTTCCTTTGTAAGGGTCTTGATTAGGTGGTATTAAACATACTAACAAAAGATCCCCTTTTCTTTCAAGCTCTTCACCATAACTGCTATCAACTTCACACCCCTCTATATCACCTTGAGAAAAGGATTGATACTTGGCAGTTTCTCCTGAAAAAGATAAAAGTACTTCTATCATCATTGCCTCAGCTTCATCAAAATGAGTTAATATATCAATATCAAAACTGTCTTTATGTATTTCACTGGAGGACGGAGATAATGTAAATGCTCTTTCATAATCTTCTTTATTCCATTCCACTTCTTCAACCACCTCTCCAAATATTAATTGGTCTATTGATTCTCGGTGAAACAAAACTACGCTCAATAGTAAAACAAAAATTACAATTGCAGCACTTAAAATATATTTGTCTTTTTTGCTTAAACTCATTTTTCTTTAATTATTTAAATATAATTTACAAGAAAGACCTAAAACTCTCTGCAAACTTGGTATAGTCATCTTCACCTATAGTACCATCATTGTTTAAATCTGCGCATAACATAGTATCTCTATCCAAATCTTTAGTTCTTCTATACATCCATAACCACCTATGGAATTCTGTATAATTACCCATCCCTATATGATTATCTCCTCGGATATCGCCTGGTCTACAAACATTATGTGGAGTACACACACTACAGGCAGGGCATTCTTCTGTTGTAGAACAACTCTTTATACAATTTTTGACATCACATACATCAAACTCATCTATTTCGCCTTTAAGAAAGTCTTCCATCATATTAATATCTGAACTACTTACATCTCCACTACATGTAATATCCAAAATCTTTAATTCTTCTTCAGGTACTTCTCCGCGAGATGTTCCTTCCATATCTTTCAATGCTTTAAGATCACCCCCATCTATATACCCACTATTCGTTAAATCACCATATGGCCCACAGGGTAATTCTCTCCCATCTTCCGGTATTTCACCATTCTCTTCCCCATTTCCATTCTCTTCCCCATTTCCATCATCTTCTCCGTTACCATCATCTCGTATTGTATCATCCTCTTCGGAGGTGGTTGGACGGTTATCAAAAATTTTTCCATCACTATCCCTAGACACATCCTGAGTACTATCTGCAATCTCACCTAAAGCAGTCAAACATTCGTCCTCACTAATAAATGCATTTTCATTCCCCTTAACTTCATTCAAATCATCAAAATATTCACCGTCTAAACGCCACCTAGCCCCCCATCTGTTACATGTATTTATTTGCCAGGCTAAATTCCTACTATCTTCAGGCATACAAATACATTCATCATAATCAGGATCTCCAGAAACACAATCATCCCAACTGTCGGCCTCCTGCCAACCAAAATTCTTCAAATTCTCGTAAGTATCACCATCTCTTCCTACAGCAATACAATCGCCCCCTTCAGGCTCATCATCTATATATGGCAAAGACTCAAAAAGCCTTTCATAATAATCATCTCCTTCAATTTCTTTATATTCCCTTTTGGTACAAAAAACTTGCCTATATTTTTTTTCACGAAGCTCGCCTAACTCGTCAGGCCAAGCACAAGTTTTTTCATTACTAGGGTTGTAACAATAAGCATCAGACATTTTGTACTCTTCAGCCTCTATCTCTTCTTTAAATTCATCTATATAATACTGATCTACGTCCTCACCTAATAAGTCTTTTTCCGTAGATAAAACTAAATTAAGATACCTCTCTGCCAAATCTTTTTGATTACATTCCATATCACCACTATAGCTAAAAAGATCATCTGTACACTCTAAAGGCGACGAATCTTCAGTTAGACTTCTCCTAAAAGAGGACAAAGCTCCACCTCTATCATCATCACTACCGAAACGAATCCATTCACCATCTTCACCACAAATTTTTATTTCCTCATCATCACAAACTGTACTACCTATGTGGTGTTCTTGACGATGTGGAGGACCCTCTCCTTCAGGATATACATCCAAATCACAGGTCGTTATTTCTTCTT
>PWFU01000056.1 GCA_003554185.1 Candidatus Dojkabacteria bacterium | reverse complement strand
TATGGATGCCTTCTTAAATAAAAAAGAACCAGAATTTAAAGGAAAATAAAAAAAGGGTTTTTTACCAGGGTCTTCTTCTCTTCTTTCTTTTATGCTGGTAGTAGAAGAAACCTGCGATTATCCCCACGATAAGCAGTACAATTAAAGCAGAATATATTGTGTGCATCGTATCATCAGGTATGTAAACGTTCTTCTCAAGGATCAACTCGTCTTTGTTGAAATCATTCTCTTCTACGAAACCATAGTCGACCCAGATCTCCATCTTGTGCTCGCCAGAATCGAGATTTTCTTTAGACCAATTGAATTGTATTTCCCGTTCACTATTAGCCTCCAATCGACCGATACGCATCGTTCTTTTTAGTTCACCACTTACGAACAGACCTACTTTTAGATCCTCGATATCCGTATCGGTGGGGTTGTTCACGACTACAGAAGTTTGAGTCACCTCTAGTACATTCACTTCCCATATCCGTACATCTTGTCTAGTCTCATTATCTCCGAAACATCTTCCTTCGAACTCTATCGAAACAGTTCCAGGCTCTACAGCTGTCATCTCGACTGTGAATGTGTTACTGGTATTGGATTCTTGTGTCCTCGGTGCAACTGCCGCTTCTCCTTCGCTCACATCTGCGTTCAATGTCCAGTTCTCAGCATCTTCACCGAAATCCCCGCCTATAGTGACTTCATAGATATTGTCCTCGTCGACAAAGACCTCATCTTCTCCAGTAATCTGTATATCGACACCTCTGCTGGAATATTCCTGAGAGGTCGTCACCCCTGAGAACATCATGGGAAAAAGGAGCAAAGATGTCAGTAGGATCATCGGTAAGAACCTTTTTAGATCCATCTAGATCCACCTCTCTTTTTTCATGACATATAGGGCTATAGAACCGATCAGTACCACGATAAATGCCCACTGCCACGTCTCTAGTGAAAATTCAATCCTGTCGAAGGATATGTCTATCCCTACTAATTCTGCTCTATCAGGTTCACTTGCAAGTGTCGGTATTTCAGCTCTTATCGAGGTAGAATCAGATGCTGAACGATCGTTTACACTAGTAGCTGAGATAGTAACTTCAATGTCCCTTCTGGGATCTCTTCTAGTCGGTTTTAAGGTAAGAGTTATTTCTCCGTCTTGTTGTTCCCCAATAGTAATATCTTCATCGGATAAGGTCGCATTCCAACCTCTATTAAAGAGCTCATCCCTGTTCAATATGTTCAATTTGAATTGGTCTTCTAGGTTACCAGTGTTTCGGATATCTATACTGTACTGTAATGTACCTCCTCTGAAGGTTTTCTTTTCAACTTCCGGTATAACATCGACTCCGTAAACGGGGGCTATCTGGAATGGGATCTCCTTTTCCTCCATCTCTTCTGAATTTAGAGAGGATACCTCAAAACTAATCGGTGGATGTTGTGCGCTAGCTTCCTCATCTACGTGTATAACGAGCTCGACTGTCTTTGTTCTTCCAGCGCCGATTTCGAAGGTTTGCGGGGAGAACTCTATATCCCATACAGCTTTCTCAGCCGACATCTCGAATTCGTCTCGAACATTCCCAGTATTTGTGATTTCTACATCTAATCTAACTTTTTCACCTTGTGATGCTCTTATAGTTGTAATATCTCCGATCTTGATACCGTATTCTTTTACCAATCTGAGGTTGAGGTCCACTGTTCTACTAGATGTGATCTCTATCTCTCTAGTATGACGATATGTATTCTCACCAATTGTCTTTTCAGAAGTGATCTCGTAATGATCTCTAGGTAATACTATCTCATAATAACCTAAATAATCCGTTGATATAGTCTTTTCAGCCCTATCTTCTGCTCTTTGTAATCTGATTTCGCTTTCCACACCGGTACCTGCCCGTTTTACTCTTCCTTCCACGAGAGAAGCACGTCTAAGCTCTATGTCTAATTCTTCGTCATCTTCTCCCATAGCGAAGGTTTCAAAGAACGAATAAAGTCTAGTTCCTCTGTAAGAAACATATATAGTGTAGAGTCCTTGGAACAATTCGAGTTCAAATTCACCGTTTTCGCTTGATGTGGTGGACGTTGAAACCGCTTCAGGACTATTGGCGATGAATTCTATGTCAACATTTTCTACACCGACCCCATCGACTGATACTCTTCCTGATAGTGTTGCATTGTACAGTTCCCTGTTAAGATGTATCCTTGTAGAGAGTTCTTCAGCATATCTTATTTCATTGTAGAAGTACCTAACATTACTCAGGACACCTTCTACGGGTTCTTTTTCGATGAAGTCTATACCGAGTTCATATTCTCCTTGACCCAATGTGAAGGAAACTTGTCCTTCTTCATCGGTTTCGTTGGTATAAACAAAACCACTTTCTTTGTTCTCCAATTCGACGGTTACACCGGATTTCTCTATACCCTCGTAATCTATTATTGCGGAGTATTCGTAAACATTTTCCAATAAAATCTCTATATCTCTTGGCTGCTCTAGATCAAAACTAGTGTGTCCTGCTAATCCTTCTTCGAGATTCGTGGCTTTCAGGCCATAACTACCTGGTGATAGATAAACTTGGAAATCACCATCCGTTGTGATGTTTTTGGATTCAGGACCGATAAAGGTAACTTCTCCTTCAACGGTATTGTTGTCCATATCTTTTAGAACCCCATCCAATAATAATTGTTCTTGGAGGTGAAGGTCGAGTTCCTCATCGATGCCTGGTTCTAATTCAATTTCCTGTGAGAAGTGTAGTCTTCTGTTTCCCTCGTCAAAGGTTTCATCTACGATTATATCATAAACGCCTGGTTGAAGACTAACAGAATACTCTGAACCCGTGAACGCAGTTTCCTTATCGACAGCTCCACGACCGACGGCTTCAAATTTCACAGGTGGATCTTCTGGTACGTAAGTATCGTAATGTATCTCTCCGGATATATTGACATCTTCTGCTGAGAGCGATATATTTTGTTCGAATTCTGTTTGAGGCATGTATTCTATCTCTTTAGTGACGAACCCATCTGCGGAAAATCTGATAGTAGATCTTCTTTCGGGGACTATTATCTCATATTCCCCTTCCGGAGAAGTTCTACTCTTGGAGATGCTCATACCGTCTATCAAAGTCTCTATCTCACTTCTCATACCCATAAATTCAGGTCCGATAGCTTCTTCTTTAAATTCTCTTGAAACTGTTCCTGATAATACATTTCCAGTCTCAGGAGTCATGTC
>PWFU01000081.1 GCA_003554185.1 Candidatus Dojkabacteria bacterium | reverse complement strand
CTTCTGCCCACCATGGTAGTTTTTGACGGCTTTTATATTTCGCACACTTATGAGCCGGTCGATGTTCCGGAACTGGAGCAGTCCTGCGAATTCGTTGGTCCGCCAAAGTTTAAGCCCCAGGTTGCACCCGGGGAACAAGCCAACTTGCACGGTCTTTCATCCGGCGAAACCCAGCTGCAGCTGGTCAGAAAGCGGCACGAAGACATGTTGAAAGCCCCGGCAACTTTTAGTGCCATCAATGAAAAGTTTAACCGCTTGTTTGGCAGAAGTTACGAAGCTTTAGAGGCAGTAATTCCAGACGGAGCCAGAACGGCCTTTCTTGCTGCCGGCAGTACCGCTGAAACGGTGAGGTGGTTTTTGCCGGAGCTTAAAGGTTGCGGTTTGATCCAGCTGCGTATGTTCAGGCCTTTTCCAGCTGAAGAACTGGCCCGGGTGGTTGAAAAGCAAGGCCTGGAGCGGCTGGTGATTATTGATCGCAATTGTTCCACCGGGACAGGAGGCTATTTTGCCCAGGAAGCAAAAGCTGCCCTTTACGGGGTAGACAGGCGGCCGGTAGTCCAGGACCTGGTTCTGGCCGGCGGGATTGATCTAACTGTAGATATCCTGGCGCATGCAGCTGAAAAAGGGCCGGAAAGTGGATTAACTGCTATACAGTGGGGAGTGGATTTGAGATGAAAGTTACCGGATACAGCATGGAAAATGAAATGATGTACTCGGGGCACAATGCCTGTCCCGGTTGCGGAGGCGCACTAACGGTGCGTTACCTGACCAGGGCCCTGGGACCGAACCTGGCCCTGGCCATAACTGCATCCTGCTGGAGCATTATTGCAGGAGCGCCGCCGCTTACAGCTTTAAAATGTCCCATCCTGCACTGCCCCTTTCCCAGCGCCGGCGCGGTGGGAGGCGGCCTGCGGCGCGGGCTCAATGCAAAGGGCCATTATGATACCACTGTGGTGGTATTAGCCGGCGACGGTGGCACCTTCGACATCGGCCTCCAGGCTTTATCGGGAGCAGCCCAGCGCAACGAGGATTACATTTTTATCTGCTACGACAACGAGGCTTACATGAACACCGGAATGCAGACCAGTTCGGCCACTCCCTTTGGAGCGCGGACCAGCACCCGTCCCTATCCCCTGTTCAAGCACGGGCAGAAGAAGGATATTATGCGGATCATGGCCGCCCACGGCATTCCATATGCCGCTACGGCCTCCCTTGCTTTTCCGCAGGACATGGAGAATAAGCTCAGAAAAGCCCAGGAAATGAAAGGATTTCGGTTCATGCATGTCCTTTCGCCCTGCCCACCGGGCTGGGGTACAGAATCGTCCGACACGATTCACCTGTCGCGGCTGGCCGTGTCTACAAATTTCTACCCGCTTTTTGAGATTATTGGCGGCAATAAGTGGCGGATGACTTATTACCCGGAGAAAACGCGGACCCCCTTGAAGGAATACCTGGAGGCGCAGCGTCGCTTCAGGCAGGTTGATGAAACCACTATCGAAGCGCTCCAGGAAGAAGTGGATCATGATTGGGAGGGACTGCTGAAAAGGGTTGGCACTTCCCCGGAAGAAACACAGGAGGCACCGGAAAAATAAATTTTAGAATTATAATAAATATTATAACCAGCGGCAGGAATTTCTCCCTGGAAGCAGAAAGTATGATAATATTCAAGCGTGCAGCAAAAAGATAACAGGGAGGTGCCCATTTTGCGAGAGCTTTCCGTGTCGACTATTGTTGAAACTGTTGCCGGGATGTGCGAGGAAGCCAATATTTACCTCGGGGAAGATGTTTCCGGCGCCCTGAAGCGGTCCCTGGAAGTTGAAGAGTCGCCAACGGGTAAAGAAGTGTTGAAACAGTTAATTGAGAACTTAGAAATTGCCAAAAACGAGCAAATACCGATCTGCCAGGATACGGGATTTGCCGTTTTTTTTGTGGAGCTGGGCCAGGAGGTGCACCTGGTCGGGGGCACTTTGGAGGAAGCGATCAACGCCGGGGTCAGGAAAGGTTATACCGACGGGTACCTTCGCAAATCGATCGTTAAAGATCCCCTTTTTGACCGAACCAATACTGGAGACAACACGCCTGCTGTGATCTATACCGATATTGTTCCTGGCGATAAGGTGAAAATATCATTCGCCCCGAAGGGCGGCGGCAGTGAAAACATGAGCGCCATTAAAATGCTCAAGCCGGCAGACGGAGAGGAGGGCCTGGTCGATTTTGTGGTCAACCAGGTTAAAACAGCAGGGCCTAACCCCTGCCCGCCCATTGTTGTCGGGGTGGGTATCGGCGGCACTTTTGACAGGGTGGCTGTCCTGGCTAAAAAAGCCCTCTTCAGACCGGTAGGTCAGCCCCACCCGGACAGCAAGTATGCAGAACTGGAACAGAAAATACTGGATAAAATCAACAACCTCGGTGTGGGCCCGCAGGGTTTCGGGGGCAGGGTATCCGCCCTGGCTGTACACATCGAGACCTATCCTTCCCACATAGCCAGTATGGCGACGGCGGTAAATATCAACTGCCATGCCAGCCGGCACGTGGAAAGAGTGGTTTAGATTATTTAAGAAATTGCAAACCAGGCGTGCGGCCTGTAGTGAACAGCTTTATGGCTGTAGAAAGAAAGGAGGCAGACTGGTATGGAAATAAAAAAAATAGAAGCACCCCTTGGTGAAGAAGATGTCCTCTCCCTGCAAGCCGGAGATAATGTGTTAATTAACGGCGTCATCTATACCGCCCGCGATGCCGCCCATAAAAAGCTGATTGAACTGGTAGAAAAGGGCGAGCCTTTGCCGGTAGATCTACAGGGCCAGATCATCTATTACGTGGGACCTACCCCGGCTAAGCCGGGCCAGGCGATCGGTTCGGCCGGGCCGACTACAAGTGGGAGGATGGATGCCTACACGCCTGCGATGCTGGAGCAGGGCATGAAAGCCTGTATCGGAAAGGGCCTGCGCAGCCAGGCGGTCAAGGATGCTCTGCAGGAGCACAAGGGCCTTTACCTGGCTGCAGTGGGCGGGGCCGGAGCCCTGTTGTCCAAAAAGGTAAAAAAATGTGAAGTGGTTGCTTATGAGGAACTGGGCGCTGAAGCCATTCATCGCCTGGAAGTAGAAGACTTTCCGGCTACCGTTGTCAATGACGCCCACGGTAATGATCTTTATGCGGAAGGAGTCAAGGCTTTTGCCCGGTAAAAGCCGGGTTCACACTTT
>PWFU01000054.1 GCA_003554185.1 Candidatus Dojkabacteria bacterium | reverse complement strand
TTATTTTGATGGTGTGATAGAGGAAGTTTTTGACCTGGAAGGGAATGATGTGACGGAATTAGTTGCTGAATTTGCTGAAGATGTAGATGATTTTGCTGGTTTTCAAGAATTGGAGGTTATTGTTGATGTAACAGATGAAGTAGCTGACCAGTTTGAAGAAGATGACATGTGGGATTAGTCGACTGAGGTCTTAATTGTGAGCAAAATTACTGATTATTTCAATTTTACAAAGCATAAAGATTATTTATATACTCAATCCTCATAGCTAGCAGGGATTTATTATTCAGAAAGACAATTTTAGAACTTGTTGGAGAATTAAATGAAGTATATTTGAAAAAGGGGGCTTATATTGTGGTTGAGAATATAGGAGTGATAGGAGCAGGGGCAATGGGTAAAGGCATGGTGAAAAACTTATGTGAAGCCGGACTCAAAGTTAGAGTTTTTGACCTTTCCCCGGATGCTTTAAAAGTAGTTGAAGATTGTGGTGCTACAACTGTTGAGTCTTTAGAAAATATTGCTAAAGGTGGGCTTGATCTTTTATTATTAAGTTTGCCAACTTCTCAAGCAGTTGAGGAAACTTTACTGGGGGAAAAGAATCTTCTTGATAAAATGGAAGAAGGTTCTTATATTGTAGACTGCAGTACCATAGATCCTGGGCTTGCTATAAAAATAGGAGAAAAAGCTGACAAAAAAGGAGTTTATTTTTTTGATGCTCCAGTTAGTGGTGGACCAGGAGGAGCAGATTCTGGTACTTTGGCTATCATGCTGGGGGGAAATAAGGAAGCCTTACAGGAGATTGATGAATTTTTAAATATAATAGGAGAGAATATTTTTTATATTGGAGAGAATGGGATGGCTCAGGTTTTGAAAATCTGTCATAATATGGTGGTTGCTGCTACTACGGTTTCTCTATCAGAAGCTTTTATTACTGGTGCTAAATGGGGACTGGATGCCCAGACTATGGCAGATGTGATTGGAAAAAGTGTAGGTCGCAGTGGTACACTTGAAATATTTGGACCAACCATGCTGGAAGAAACTTATGAAGAACCACTCTTTAAGCTCAGCCATATGTATAAAGATGTTAAGCTTTATCTGGAAGCTATAAAAAATATTGATAATCCTTCTCTGATGGGCAGTCTTGCTTATAATATTTACAGTGCTGCTATGCAGCAGGGCTTACAGGACAATGATCATAGTGTTGTAAATAAAGTGCTGGAAGACTTTTCAGCCCTGAATAAGTAATTACTGTAGTCATACTGGACGGAAGGAGGGATTTATATGATTGAAGTTAAGATTAGGGCTTTCGGAGCTGTAAAAAATAAAATTAATAAAAAAAACATTAGAAAGAAGGAGAATATTTTCCTGCTGGAATTAGAATCTGAGGCAGAGATAGCTGATGTTATGGAAAAACTTGGAATATCAGAAAAAGACTTAATGCATCCTATGTTAAATGGCAAAAAAGCTAATGCTCAGACTAAAGTGAAAGATGATGATGTTATATACTTTCTCCCTCCTCTGACTGGCGGCTAAGATAATAGCTTAAATTTAGGAGTATTTAATAATTGGTATTTTCAGAAGAAATTACCGGCCCTTTAACATTATTATGGGGCTGGTAATTAGGTTATGAGACCATTATAAAATGGTATATTACTGAAAAATTTTATTTTCCAGGTCTGTTTCTTAATTAAGACTATAGCATTTAAGGGCTTTGCCTGCTCTAAAAGTATTAAAGATATAGTCTGGATACAGATAAAATTAATAAGCAAACTGACGAAAAAAGTTATAGTGTTTTTAGAAATTTTTAGAATGAAAGGATGTTTTTATGAACTCAGAATATGAGCTTCAGGGCCTGGAAGAATTAGCCAGGATTCTGATGGTAGCAGTTAGAACTGCCCCTAAATCTCGAGGTATTGACCGGATTAAATCTCGAATTATAAAAGAAGGAGTTAAGCAAGAGGTTGTGGAAGAAATGGAAAACCTTGCTGCAGCAAATGACTTTTCAGCTTTTCAGCGAGATGCAGAAAACTTAGCTTCTGTCCCTCTGGCTATCCTAGTTGGTGTTAAAGATGAAAAAATGGGTCTGGCAGGCTGTTCTTTTTGTGGTTATGAAGACTGTCAGGAAAATGAGAAAAATGATGGTATTTGCCTGGTTAATTTTATGGATTTGGGGATTGCTATTGGTTCAGCTGTGAGTAAGGCAGCCGATTTTCGCATAGATAATCGTATAATGTTTACCATAGGAAGGGCTGCAGCTAATTTAGAGCTACTGGGCTCTGAAATCACAGTTGTTCACGGTATCCCTTTAAGTGTTACAGGAAAGAATATTTTTTATGACCGCTAAAAGCATATTTTTGCCTTATATAAGACCTTAAATTGATAAAAATCAGTTTATCTTTTTTTAGATTAAAAGAAAAGGGGTAATAAAAATGAAAAAATTATTACTGGGAGTTGATGGATCACCAAGCTGCAATAAAGCTATAAAGGAAGTAGGAGATTTAGCAGAAAATATGAATATTGAAGTAACAGTAATTACAGTTGTTGAAAAGGAAGTTACTATGCAGCAGGGAGCTTCAAAGCAATCAATTGATAATGCCTTTAAAAGAAAAAAGATATGGGAAGAAGAAGCTCGTCAGGCTGCTGTTTCCTGTATGGAACTACTGGAAGAAAATGCAAGTAAAGTTGAGAAAATTATTCGAGAAGGAAATCCAGCCAGTATAATTTGTGAAGAAGCAAATAAAGGGGATTACGATATAGTAGTAGTGGCTGATTTCGGCAAGAATGCTGTACAAAGATTTTTTCTTGGCAGCACAACTGAAAGAATTGTTCGACACTGCAGCAAATCAGTTTTAGTGGTAAAATAATTAGTTATGATTAGCAAGTCTTTTTGTCATCAGAAAATTTATTTAACCTTAAAATATTAGATTTTAAATTCAAGTAAAAAGAGGTAATTATGAGACCATTAAATAAAAAATTAGAAAAGCTTGCTTTTAACTCTGGAGTTGACAGCATAGGATTTTCTTCCATAGGCCGTTTTGATAGTGGACCAGAAAAAACCCACCCCAACTATTATATGCCTTCAGCACGCTCTGTGATTTCTCTAAGTATGGGTTATCCCAGATCAATAGGTGATGCTTGGGGGACTTACAGGGAGGAAGGAGGTTTTCCAACTCCCTATATGTGGTATGGTTTTGCCTATCTTAACTGGGAACTATCACATATAGCTTTAAAATTGTCTAAAGAATTGGAGACTCATGGTT
>PWFU01000112.1 GCA_003554185.1 Candidatus Dojkabacteria bacterium | reverse complement strand
GCCGAAGGTGTAACCGAAGAGTTTCATGGCGCCGCACTCTAGCGCCAGTTGCGGGCTGTGTCCAGTACGTCACATAGTCAGCGCTCAGGGGCAGGCGCTCTTTGCCGACGATGCCGGGCCCCCATCCGACGCCGGCCTTCACCAGAGCGCGTTTGCGGTCGGGCTCGATCTCCAGGATTTTTGCGAAATCGGTGCCGAGCGCCTCCCCCACGAGCCGGCAGGCCTCATTCAGCACGTCTTGAAGATTGTCGCTGCGCGGGGCGAAGTCGCCGAAATCGGCGAGAACCTTCTGCCGCACTAGCATTTGCTCGCGATCGGCCATGCACCCTCCTCTGGCTGTCGATGAAGCAGAACTTTGACCCGCCGCCCATGACCCCAAGGGCTGCCTCGCCAAGCCAGGCACGGGGGGCCGGTACCTCTGGGAAGACGGCTCTAGTGGCGGTATAAACCCGCCCGCTACCGGTACTACGTCAGCCAAAACGTGCTAAAGAGTATAGGACGAATACAAATACACGCGTCTTCCCGTTTGGTCCAGGGAGCGCCCCCGCCGCGTGACCCCTATTGCCTCCGGCGCGCGCACCACCCGAGCAGTTCGACGTCACAAACCCGAGTAAACTATTTGCCTTCGTTCAAGTAGCGGGCGACGCCGTAGTCAATCCGCACAAGAAAGATCGCCGTTGCGGCGACAGCTTGCTTTAGGACAGGGATTTGGGCCTGTGCCACCGGTCCAGAGGTGGGTGCCCCAGCGAGGAAGGATCAGGTGAATGAGCGTGCAGAAAAGGACTTGCGGTCTCAATGAGTGAAGCGACAGGAGATGGGAGATCGTTCAACGCGGAGGCGCACACGGACACCGTGGCCTACGTCCGCAGCATCGTCGACACCGTGCGTGAGCCGCTGCTCGTCCTCAACGATCGCTTTCAGGTGTGCAGCGCCAACCGCTCCTTCTACCGCACCTTCCGGAGATCGCCGCCGGACACCGAGGGCCGGCTTGTCTACGAGCTCGGTGACGGTCAATGGGATATTCCCCGCCTGCACACCCTGCTCGAAGAGGTCCTGCAGCAAGACACGGCGTTCGACGACTTCGAAGTCGAGCACGACTTCCCCGACATCGGGCGGAAGATCATGCTGCTCAACGCCCGCAGGCTTCGCTACGAGGGAGCCGAGCTGATCCTTCTGGCCATCGAGGATGTGACCAACTGGCGGCGGGCCGAGATGCAACGCCAGGAGATCGAGACCCGCTTCACGTCCCTGGTGAAGAACATCAAGGACCACTCGATCTTCGCCCTCGACCCCGAGGGGCGGGTCACCAGTTGGAACGTCGCCGCTGAGCACATCCTGGGCTATACCGAGGCGGAGGCGCTCGGGCAGCACTTCTCGTTCATCTTTACGCCCGAAGACCGGCAGCAGGGCCAGCCCGACCTTGAGTTGCGGACAGCGCGGGAGCAAGGCCGCGCCGATGATGAGCGTTGGCACCTGCGCAAGGATGGGGAGCGGTTCTGGGCCTTGGGCATCGTCAGCGCTCTCTATGACGCCGACGGCCGGTTGACCGGCTTTTCCAAGATCCTGCGGGACATGACCGATTCGAAGCGAGCCGAGCAGACCCTGCAGGCAAGCGAGCAGCGGCTGCGGCGGATGCTCAATGTCGACGGTATCGGGGTGCTGATCCTCGACGGCTCCGGTACGCTCATCGACGCCAACGATGCCTTCCTGCGGATGAGTGGCTATGGCCGTGACGAGGTCGAGGCCCGAGCGCTGACGTGGCGCACGTTGACGCCGCCAGAGCATGTGGCCGAGAGCGAACGGCAAATGCGTCTAATGGCCGAGACGGACCGGCTGGGGCCGTACGAGAAAAAGTGCTTCCGCAAGGACGGATCACGGTTATGGATTGCCTTCGCTGGCACGAGCCTCGGCGATGGCACTGTTGTCGGGTACTGCATCGACATCGATGCCCGTAAGCACACGGAACAAGTCCTCCGCGAGAGTGAGTCTCGCTTTCGCGCCATGGCCGACGGACTGCCGTTGATCGTCTGGATCCACGATGCGAAGGGACGCCAGGAGTTCGTCAACCGCACCTTCTGCGAGTTCTTCGGCGTAAGCGCCGAGGTGGCAGCCGGCGATGGCTGGCAGTTGCTGATGCACCCCGAGGACGCCGAGTCCTACACCCGCGAGTTCCTGGCCTGCGTGCAGACCCGGCGCCCCTTCCACGCAGAGGTTCGGGTACAGGCCGCTGATGGGCAGTGGCACTGGATCGAGTCCTGGGGCCGGCCAAGGTTCGGCCCTTCGGGTGCCTTCCTCGGTTTCGTCGGCACCAGCGCCGACACGACCAAGCGCAGGCAGGCCGAGGACGCACGGCGCCGCAGTGAGACCCGCTACCGGGAACTGGTGCAAGAAGCCAACAGCGCAATCCTCCGCTGGACCCGCAACGGCACCATTACCTATTTCAACGAGTGCGCCGAGCGCCTCTTTGGCTATTCCGCCGCGGAGATCGCTGGCCGGCACGTCGGCTTACTGGTGCCCGACTGGGAGTCCACGGGCCGGGATCTGTCCTGGCTTGTCGCCGACATCACGGCCAACCCGGAGCGCTACGAGCACAACGTCAACGAGAACCTGTGCCGGGACGGCCGACGCCTATGGATGATCTGGACCAACAAACCGGTGTTCGACGAAAAGGGGCGCTTTGTGGAGGTGTTCAGCGTAGGCACCGACATCACGAAGCTCAAGGCCGCGGAGACGGCCCTGCAAGAGGCCGACCGGCGCAAGGATGAGTTCATCGCCACCCTCGCCCACGAACTCCGCAACCCGCTCGCCCCAATCCGCACCGGCCTCGACCTGATACGGGTGCTGCGCGGTGACGCGGCCGCCTGCGAGGAGCCCATGCGGATCATGGACCGCCAGCTCAGCCACTTGGTACGTCTGGTCGACGACCTGCTGGACGTCTCGCGCATCAGCCGGGGCAAGATCGAGCTGCGCAAGGAGCGGCTCGATCTCGCCAACGTCATCAATGCCGCCCTGGAGATGAACAAGAGCGGCCTGGCTTCGGGCGAACGACAACTCACCGCCAGCATGCCCTCCGAGCCGATCGTGGTGGAGGGCGATCGAGTGCGGCTAGTCCAAATCATCGCGAATCTTCTGAACAACGCGGTCAAGTTCACCGACATGGACGGACGCATCGACGTTCGCGTGACGCTTCGAGGCGAGTGGGTGGAGATTCGAGTGCATGACGACGGGGATGGAATCCCCCGTGAGCGGCTCGACAACATC
>PWFU01000057.1 GCA_003554185.1 Candidatus Dojkabacteria bacterium | reverse complement strand
TATTTTTACAATTTAAATAACTTGTTGTATTATACTACAGGCCCCTAAAAGAGTCAAACAGCCTTTAAGGCAAATAAACCTTTTAAGTTTATATCCTAATAATTTCAAACAAATTTGGAAAATATTCAACCTTGTCTATAGGTGTTTTACCTAAAAAGAGAATCTTCTGCCCCTTCTGAACAATACCCTCTTTTAAAGCCATTTCAAGGATAGTCCTAATCCCACAATCTCTATCATACCTGCAATCTTTTTGATCCATACCTTCAAAAACAAAGGCTTTAGTAATACCCTGGGAAGTCATTAATCCCCTTTTGTAAGTACCTGAACTGGTAAAAACATAAATAGGTTGTCTGATATTGTGCCTAGCTATTAATCTTGATGTTGTACCTGTTTTAGAAACAACAATGACAGAATCTAAATCTTCTTTCATACTATTACATACTTCAGCAGCGGCTTTAGCAATTGCATCAGTTGTTAACGGAGCTTCAGCTTTCCCATGGATAAGTTTAGGCTCTATGCTCTCTTCAGCCTCTTTTGCTATTTCCGCTAGAACTCTTACCGATTCTACTGGATATTTCCCCATGGCGCTCTCACCTGAAAGCATTACAGCATCCGTACCTTGTACTATTGCATTAGCTACATCTGTAGCTTCTGCTCTTGTAGGTCTTGGGTTATTTGTCATAGATTCAAGCATTTGGGTTGCAGTAATTACGGGTAGCCCTGCAATATTCATTCTCTTAAGAAGCTTCTGTTGCACCATCGGAATTTTTGAAAGACCAAGTTCTACGCCCAACCCACCTCTTGCTATCATAATTCCAGCAACTTCAGGAAGTATTTCATCAATGTTATTAATTCCTTCCTCATCCTCTATTTTCGCAATAAGTTTCATTTGTGAATCCCCTATAAATTCATTGATGTATTTAGCAGATTCTGCATTTCGAATAAAAGACGCAGAAACCAAATCCCAACCGGTATTTATTGCATGTTTTAAATTTTCTTTATCCTTTTCTGTTAAAACCTCATTTGAATAATTACATCCCGGGACATTAACACCTTGCCCAGGCTTTATTCTTTCGCCGCACACTACCTCGCAATACATCTTCCCTTCTTTTACATTTTTAACAACTAATTCTGCATCTCCATCTCCCATAATTATTCTCTGCCCATTCTCTATATACTCACTTAAATTTGGATAATTAGCAGGGTAGATATCATCATTTTCAGAATTACCTATGATTATTTCATCACCAGGTTTTATTGCAATTGGTTCAGGAAATTTATTTAACCTAATCTCTGGCCCTTTTACATCTATCATTAGAGCGACATCATCACTAACATCTCTTACTAGTTTTGCTACTTTGTCTAGTTCGTCAGTATCTGCAAAGGCACCATTCCCCCTTACTACATTCATCCCTTCATCTATCATACCCTTAACAACCTGAGGGTCCCAAGAAGCAGGCCCAATAGTACAAACAATTCTTGTTTTAATACCCGACATAAAAAATTACAAACCCAATTTATACACCAACTGCCTAATCAACTGTATCAAAGCTGGAGCAGGTAGAAGACTCACGTATTCTACATCATTATCCATAATTGAAAAAGGTTCCGTCCTACTACATACACCTTTTTTTTCATCTTTTTCAAAACAAAAAGCTCTCGTTAATTCGTAATCATCAACATAATCATAGGCTTTATCTTTTTCAAGAGCATTATATATCTCAATTTTATCTATTCCATACATATTCCTTGCTTGCTCCATTAGCTTTAAATCTTCAATAATTCTATCTTTAATATTTTCAATTCCAAGTTCATCTCCTTCCTTACAAACCATTCTTACATTACTACAGGACTCATTATCACAAACCAGGTAGTAATCTTTACATTCTTCATCATAACAAACGTGTTTTGTAGGATTAAGTTTTAAATTCCTTGAAGTTTGACATTCAGGACATATAGCTCTACCCGTTATTCTTTGGTTTATAACTTCGATTGGAAGGTTTATGAGTATAAAAAGGTCTTTAACATCTCTATAATTTATTAATTCCCTAAAATACAAGGTATATGAGATCTGATCTATTTTTCTAGGAAAACCATCTAAGAATATGGTCTTATTCCCTATATTATCTATCTCTTTTTTTATTAAAGTAAGAACAAACTCTGTAGGGACAGAAACTTTATTCGTATCACGATTAATCAAAGCTTCAAAAACCTTCTCTATACTCAAAAAACCACGATAATTTTCTTTAACATAATTATATACATCTGAATTTTTTCCTTTTTCTTGGTATTCCGAATGTGTTTTACGAACAATATCTCCAACACTAAGGTGTTCTATTTTATCTCCACCAACAACTTCTTTTAACATACTAGTATACGTTCCTTTACCTGCCATTTTTGGAGCTAAAAAATATGCAACAAAAGAATCTCTTTCCAAAAACTCATTTAGTTTTGCTATTTCATCACCTACTTTTTTATTAAAATATAATCTTCTCTGAGCCGGATCATTTAAATCATATTCATTACCGTCATTCATTTTAGTTTTGACCCAAGTATAATCTACAGAATAGTTAGGGATTTCTTGTTTACTCATAAAGAAAAAATCTCATTTTAATTAAAGCATTATACAACAGAAAAATAACCAACAAAAAAACTGGCGTGCCTTATAGTACACGCCAGCTAATTCCAAACTCGAGTTTAGTTAATACTAAAGATCTTCTGCTTCTTCATCCTCTACTTCCGCCTCTTCATCTTCCATTTCAACCACATCATCTTCCATTTCATCTTCTACTGGAAGCTCGACATCGTCCATTTCTTCTTCTGGATCAACAACTTCATACTCATCATCCATCTCTACTTCTTCATCCATGTCGAAGATTACCTCATCATCAACATCTAACTCATCATCCAAATCCACCTCTTCCTCTCCGTTAAAGCAAGCTACCATAACAAAAGCTAAGACAGGTAGAAGAACCAATACAAACTTCTTAATATTCATATATAAGTTATTTACAAATTAAATACGTATGGAATTTAACAAAAAAAATATACGAAGTCAACAACATGCTTCAAATAATAAAACTTTTATAATATCTTTACTTAAAACTAAATTCTATGATACAAATAAATAGTATAAGTTTTAATTTTACAAAAAAAATGGAAATCTCTACGTTAGATAAATATAATTCTGAAGAAAAACAAAAAAATGAAGAGATAGAGAAAAAAAATGAATGGAATAAAATCAGCACAAAAATAGAATCTGAGAATGAT
>PWFU01000052.1 GCA_003554185.1 Candidatus Dojkabacteria bacterium | reverse complement strand
CTTGCTTTTTTCCACCTTTATGCTGTAATAGTAGGAGGGGGGGTTGCTCTCTTCTTAATACTTATTGCATAATGAAAGTGTATGGCTCAAATTAAACAATTTTTAACTAAAACAAAACCATCAGACGCTACGTCTGTATTTAATTACAAACCTTGTATAGATTCTCAGAGTTTGGAAATTTTTTCTCTGATATCAATATCGAATGAAGTTGATGCAGAGACCTCGAAGTTTAATAAGTTTGTTTGGGACGGCTTTATAGACGGCTTTTTGCAAGAAGAAGGTGACGTTATTAAGCGATTAAAACATGCTTTAATAGGTGCTGAGTTTAAATTACGAGAATTGATAAAAAACGATAAAGTATTAAAAGAAAAGGGTGTTGTTTTAGATTTAACGGCTGTAGTTTTTAAAGAAAACAAAGTATATATAGCTGTTTTGGGAGATCACAAAGTTTGGTTGTATAAGAATCGAGTGGTAGATATTTCTAAACTCCTCACAGAAAATAAATCGTATGTGGGAAGTATGTTCATGTCTCCAGGGGAATTTCTACTTGTTTATGACTCTAATAAAAAGTTGGATAATAATGTTAAACAGTTTGAAGAATTGGAAAACTTGTTAACACAAGAATTTGATGAAGAAAATGCTCGAGGAGGGGCCTTTTTGGCATACCTGGACCCTGTCCAAGAAGAGTCACTTGAGGATATTGAATATGTTCAAGAAGAAGCAGTTACTTCTCAGTCGGAGGAAAATTTTGAAGATTTTGATGAAAAAAGAAAAGGGGATTTGTCTTTCAAATTCAGTGTTTTTAAACAGAGGTTTATAACCTTTTTGAAAAACTTAAGTCCCTTTTTAGGGAATGCTGTTCGAGGTTCTAGAAAAAGACTGAAAAATCTTTCTGTGGAAAATATACGTAAAAATGGAAAATCAATAATTGTAGGAGAATATCAAGATAGGCAAACAAGAGTAAGACGCTTTATAGCTTTGGGTATTTTTGTAATTTTAATAGTAACGCTGATTATAGGGGTGAATTCAGCTCTTCAAGCCAGGGAAAGTAGAGTGTTGAGTGAGGAAGTAGGTAGTTTGATAGAAGAGTTAGAGGAGAAAAAAGATGGTATAGATGAAGATAATATCGATCAATCTTTGAATACTCTTGGTGATATTCAGAATGATTTAGATAATTATATATCTGAATTAGAAGAAGAGGGTAAAGTAGAATTATTATTTGAAGAGGACAAAGAAAAATTATTTGGTTTTGAGACTAATATTGCCGAAACAAGAGATGAAATTTTAAGAATAACTCCATTTAGTAAAGACAAAGAAAATTTTGAGATGTTTTTGGATGCAAAATTAACTTTTGGTGATAAATCTGAACCAACAGATATGATTATTACTAGTGATGAACATTTAAATCAAGGTGAATATATATATATGACAGATAGGGGGGAGAAAATAGTTTATGAAATTTGTGTACAAACTGGAGATTATACAACTATGCCGGATTCGGACAACCTTCTCTCTAATCCTCAGTATATAGATTTGGGTAATGCTAGAAATACTCAAGAGCAAGCCATTTTTGTATATGATTTTGATCAGGGGATTTTAGTTTCCCATAGGAATGATGATATGGAATGGGAAGATTTTGAAAAAATATCTGGTCTTGGTGCTAGGTCCCTTGGTGGAGATGACATAGGGGCGATTGCTGCTTTTGGTCCCAATGATGATTTAGCTTTTCTTATACCTTCTGAGGAAAGAGTTATTCGTTCTCAAAAGGTAGGTGAAGGCAATTATGCATTACCGGGAGAATATTTCTCTCATTCTGATTTAGCAAAGGGTTATGATTTGTTTGGTGATCAATATATTTATGTATTAAGTGAGGTTGAAAATGGTATTGTTAGATTTAGACCTGATGGAAGTGAAGCCGAGTTAGGTTTTGTAGATACTTTTGATGATTTGCAGATTGTTGCTGGGTATACAGGTGTAAACATGTATAGGCCTTTTATGATTTTTGATGAAAATACTCAAAGGTTTGTCTATTTTGACAAACCCATTGATATCGGAGAGGATGCTAGACATCCCAATGAATTTAAATTGCAAGGTCAGTTTGAATATCGAGGTGAGAGAGATGAGATTTTTGAAAACGTTATAAGCATTGTCAACGAGCAACATGACGAGTATATGTTTGTTTTAGATGGAGTGAAGTTGTGGAGAATTAATATTTCTTTGGATTAATATGCAACCCATTAAGAATCGTAAGGCTTTTTTTGATTATGAGGTATTGGATACTCTAGAGGTTGGTATTGTATTGCAGGGACACGAGGTAAAATCTGTAAAAGAAGGGCAGGTTTCTTTAAAAGATAGTTATGTTGTTGTACAGGATGGCGAATTATTTTTGATAAATGCTACTATTAGTAAATACAGGTATGCAGGAGATATATCATATGATCCACAAAGAAGCAGGAAATTATTAGCAAGTAAAAAGGAAATAATATCTTTGAGTTCTAAGGTTCAACAGAAGAAATTGACTATGGTACCGCTGAAAATTTACACTAAAGGTAAAAACATTAAGGTGGAAATTGGCCTTGTAAAGGGTAAAAAGAAATATGAGAAAAAAGAATCTATTAAACAAAGAGATTTAGATAGGGAATTACATAGAGAGAAGAGGAAATTTGTAGGCAAATAGGTATTGTTAAAAGGGGAGTTCTGTAGTATAATACCCTGTAGTTTAGAAGAAATGCTTATGAGTGTAGATAAAGAACCAAACAAAATTAAAGAGAATTTTGAGGAAACACAAGGAGAATCTATAGAGGCTGCTGTCAGTCCTGAAGTTCAGCGAGAAGCTTCTTCTATTAAGAAAACGGAAGCGGTTGTTGGTGGTGATAACCAGAAGGATGCAGAACAAGCTTTTACAAAGAGTGAAGAAGATATAGCACAGCAACAAAAAGATGATACCGATGATTCTTTCAAGGTTAGTGTGGGATATCCTTTACCTTCGGAGGAGAGTTTTCCAATTGGAGGAGGTGTTTCTTTAGGGGAAGCTAACGATTGGTTGAAGAAAGAGTTAGAAAAAAAACTTCAAGGTAAACAAGCTGCTTAATACCTTCTAAAAATTTACACCCCATTTTATTAGCAAATGTGACAACTTGGTAAACTAGTGTCGTGCTAGTAAGCTAAGTTTAAAAACAAGTCGTTTAAAAGATTCAAATAAAGAAGAGATAGTTTTCTGGCTTTGGGAAACTGAAATATATCCAATAAATACTAATACTCTAAATATCGTTGATAGAAATATG
>PWFU01000063.1 GCA_003554185.1 Candidatus Dojkabacteria bacterium | reverse complement strand
TCGACAAAAATCTTCCGGAATATTTCCCACTGCACCGGGTCGGTGTCCTGGAACTCATCGACGAGGGCATATTTCCAGCGCCGCCTGAGGGCGGCTAAAAGTGTTTCGGCCCCATCCCCTTTTAGCGCATCCTTCACACCTAAAAGCATGTCGTCAAAATCGATCTGGCCAAGCGAACGCTTGCGGGCGGCAAGGCGGTTTTCTACCCGCGGTAGCAGCGAGTAGACAAAAAAGCTTTCCAGGGGAGCTGCTTTTTTGCTGATTTGATCGAGTTTTTCTGCAAGTCGCACCATAACATCAGGCGCTCCTTGCATTGCGGCAACTCTTTTCAGGTGCTCATGCTGGGTTGCCTCGACTTTATTGATCGTGCACTTATTATCGGCCCACTCCGTGAAAAGTGATGCTGCATCTTCTGGTGCGGAGGCTTCCTGCATGGCTTTCACTGTTTCATCCAGGCTGTCGAAGCGTCTAATGTAACCGTTAACAGTATTTTTCTTTTCGAAATACTGCCGGGCCGCTTCTTTCAGTTCTTCAGAGTCCGGCAGTCCTTCTAAGACTTCTCGCAGCCCGGCGGGGTCCCACCGCGGGGTCACCGGGCAGCGCTCGGGTGCCCCTTCTTTATGACACTGATAGAGGAGCGCTTCTAAATCATCTAAGGAGTTGTCCTTTTCAATCCATTCTCTTAGATGTTTGCCTGGCAGGCTTTCTTCAGCAAGCACGGTGCGGATTTCTTCCCTGAAGGAGAACCCAAAAGCTTCTTTGCCGTCTACCTGTTCCTGTTCGAAAAGCCTCCCTCCGAGAAAGGCCTGCTCGGATAAAACCCGGTGGCAGAAGCCGTGGATGGTA
This sequence comes from Candidatus Dojkabacteria bacterium, assembly GCA_003554185.1. Taxonomy (GTDB): domain Bacteria; phylum Patescibacteriota; class Dojkabacteria; order SC72; family T1SED10-24; genus T1SED10-24. Next base: position 2,487 of record PWFU01000063.1, on the reverse strand, counting down.
GAAATAGCCGCCCCGTCGAAACGAAACAGAGCTTCGCGCAGCCTGCCCCTGGTGGCCTCATCAATTGCCCAGTAGTGGGCCGGGTCTTCACCCTCAGGGATAGCTGTTTCGCCTTCGTCACAGATTTTGCGGATCAGGGTGCGCACCCGCTCTCGCAGTTCCCGGGTGGCGGCCTCGGTAAAGGTAACCACCAGGATTTCTTCAATCCTGGCTGCCCGGTTGATGATTAAATCAATCACCAGGTGTTCTAAGGTGAAGGTTTTGCCCGTCCCCGCGGAAGCCTCGATCACGGCATGTCCTTTTTTGAATTCATTCATGGCGAGGATTTCCGGCCTGCGGTAGTAGGTGGTTTGCATTTAGAAATCCTCCAATCCGCTAATCATTTCAAGAAGTGGCCCGAGACGCCGGTTAATCATTTTTTCAGCTTCTTCAGGAGTGGGGGGCTGGTAAGTTCGCGGTGAAGGGACCGGTCCCCACAAACTGCTAAAGCTTAAATGTTCCTTGCCTGCGATATCGATCACCCTCTCGCGCAGGCCTGCCCCGGTAACAGGTTGATAACCGGTGCCTTCTTTAAGCGCTTCTTTGTTGAGGCTATAAAATTCCTGGAATACAGCTTCGCAGGGCAGCAGGTAGGCGTGGGACGAGCTTAATAAATCTGCAACGATTGCCTCCAGGCACTTTCTTGCTTTTTCCGGCTCAAGGGCCTGCAGCTTAAAACCCCTGATTCCTTTTTCCTTAGGTTCGCCGGCATAGCATATAAGTGCCCTTCGCTCGCCTTCACCGGCCAGGCCCGTTGCTGAAAGGACCAGGTGATCGACAATGCCCCGCAAAAGGAGCTTGAAAATGCGTCCGCCACCATCACCGCTCCAACCCGGTGCTGTGCCCGGGTGAAAGGTTACAGAAACAGAATTGTCGGTAAACAGTCCTTCAGTGAGCCCGCTGATGTGGACCCGGGTTTTTCTTGTGCCCTCCTCTGTTTCCGCCGGGGGCACCTCGAGCACCAGCGGGTCAAGCACGGTTTCAGCACTTGACTGTTCCCCGGAACGTCCCAGGCGTACGCGGTGCAGTGGTACAGAGATGAGAGTGCCTGTAGTATCCTCTCTGGTCCCGGGTTTTATTGCGTCTGCAAAACCTTTACCGGAAGGCATCCCTGCGGGTCCGGTTTCTTTGAAATTGCCTTCTTCATTTTCTAAATGCCTGTTCTCTTCTGGACTACCCGGAGGCCATTTTGCTTCCAGGTAGCCGGCCAGGCGCTCTCTCCATTCCTGCAAAATCTTGTGGTGCCGCCCTGTGGCAACCCTGCCTAGGACGCCTACCGGAATCCGGCCTGCCAGGCGCAGCCTTTTTGCCTGTTCATCATAAAGCTTTTCCGGGTTCCACCCGGTTGCTGCCGCATCCAGGAAGACACCCCGCAGGATGATGCTTTCAAGCGCCCTGCCTACGGTAAAGTCTTCCTCTTCCCGTTCAAGCAAGTCATCTTCTTCTTCGGCCAGGCCGAGCATCACCCGAGCCCAGCCCTGCATCGGGCATTCCAAGAATGTTCTGATTGCCCGCAGCGATAGGTGGACCGGTTCTTCGGTAGCGTTTTCTTCTTCGCCCGAACCGGCGCTCCTGGCAACAGCCGTCACCGGGGACACTTCCGGTGGATTCGGCGGTAGTGAAAGCATGGCGGAAAGTTTTTCCCATTGTTCGGGAGAAAGGTGCTCGCGGATGGCCTGGTAGTTTAAAGCGCCTTCTTCCGGGCTCTCTGGCAGGTGCTCTTGCAGGGTGCGTCTTAACTGATTAATCCGGGCCTCTTTTTTGGCCTCGTCCAGGAAAGAAGCTCCTTCCGGAGAAATCTCGTCGAAGCGCCAGAGCGGCGGCTCAATTTTTATACCCTCCAGCCCCTGTTCGCCCAGGTAGCCGGTTTTTAAAATATGCAGCAGTTCCTGCACTACAGCTGAAGGCTGCAGGGGGTCGCCAGTCTGGCCGTCCCGCCTGACGTATGACAGGTACAGCTTTTCCCGGGCGCAGAGCAGGGTTTCTAAGAACATGTAGCGGTCGCGCTCTGCCGGATCCACGTCGCCGGCACGTCGTTTGGCGGCCCGCAAATCAAGGGCGTCTCGCTGCTCAGAAGCAGGAAAAAGGCCCTCGCCGAGCCCGAGCACAAAGACCACCCGGAAGGGGATTGCCCGCATCGGCAGGAAGGAGGAGACCACCACTCCTTCAGCGAGGTAGCGGCCCCGGCCGCCTCCCAAAGATTCGAGCGCCTTTGATGCTATTTCTGCGGCCACCCTCCCGGAGACTTTACTGCCGAGATCCATGTTTTCCAGCCTGGAAAGGGCGTTTAAAATGCGCAGCCTGTCCTGGGTATCTCCCTGATCAGCCGGGTGAAGGTAGGCATCAAGCTGGGCCCGGTAAACTTGAGCCCACTCACTGAGGCTTAGCTTTTCATCCCTGACAAAGCGGCAATCTGCCAGCAGGGAGCGGACCAGTAAGCCGAAGCGC
>PWFU01000026.1 GCA_003554185.1 Candidatus Dojkabacteria bacterium | reverse complement strand
GCAAGGTCTAAATTACCTCTTTGAGTTCTAATATATTTCTTTTTTATGCCTTCAATATCTCTAGGAGGATGAGTTACTAACAATTCTTCAGAATATCCCATCTTGTATTTTCCAGATCTATACACCCTATCACCAAATTCTGCATCTCCCCCTGATCTTAGTCTACTATCAAAACCTCCTAATTCTTTAATAACTTCTCTTTTTACAAAAAGGTTTGCAGTTGGTATGTAATTGTATTCTTCAAACTTCTTTTTGTTATCAAATGCAACAAGATATTCATAATAGTTCGCAAGATCCTTTAATTGTTTTTCATCTATTTCTATCTTTCCCCCTACATAATCATATTTTTGTAATTGTTCATAACCTGTACTAAGCCAATTTTTTGAAACTTTGAGATCTGCATCAGTAAATGCTATATATTCACCTCTTGCTTTTTTAAGAGCTTCATTCCTTGCATTATATGACCCTTTATTCTTTGAAATATTTACTATATTTACTCCAAACTTTTTACATTTTTCTTGCGTTTTTTTATCTGCTCCATCATTTGCAACTATAATTTCGTATTTCTTTTTATCGAATTTTTGCTTTTCTAAGGATTTTAAAGTTTTGGAAATTCCTTTGGGGTCTTTGTATACCGGTATTATTATAGTAAGGAAATCTCTTTTTAATCTCTTTTCAAATTTAACAACATTGAATTTATTTTTCATAATGTCTTAAAATTTATATGATAGAAATTATCTCCTCCCTATTTCATCAACTAATTTTTTAACATTAACGTCGATGAAATTGTTTTCTCTAACATATTTGTATGCATTCTCACCCTTCTCTTTAAGGTGTTTTTCATCTTCTATTAAAATATTAAATTGCTCATTAAGCTTTTCGAAATTAGAATCTGTATATACTGCACCAGAATAATCCTCAACTAAATCCTTGTGATATATTGAATAACTTAGAGTTGGTACATTTAGACAGGCTGCTTCTAAAACAACCATAGGCCAATCTCCTTCAGATTCTGAAGTAGTTACTAATACCTTGGAAAGATCAATGAAGTAATATATGTCTTCGTTTTTAGTATAGTCGTAGAATTCAAGATTTGAATAACCATTTGCTCTCTTTTTTATCCTTTTATGAAGTTCTTGAAAATGTTCAACCATAGGGCATATCATTATGAACTTTCTTTTTGGATTTGCTTGAACTAAATCAAGAAATATTCCTGGTCTTTTAGGTTCTTCACATCTACCAATCCATATACCATCATATTTCTTTTCTCCTTTTTGTTTAGGTGTATCTAAAGATAATACCTTCTTTATTTTAATTGCTCTTTTTTTATCTTTTTCAAGTAAACTTTCTTTTTGAATATCATTTTGAACTACAAAAAGGTCTGTAAATCTAGATAGTAAAAAAAAGAATCTACATTTTTTACGAGAGGTTTGATATTTCCTTTCACTTTCAACGTCATGAGCAAACATAAAGACGTATTTTATTCTTCTTAGTTTGCAATAGAGGGCTAAAAAGCAGGAAAAAATTGTTAGTCCCCTTTGGATTATAACTTGGGGTTTAATTTTACTAATAGTGCGATGAAAGCTCAAAATTTTTCTAAAGATTCCTTCTTTAGGATAGAAGATATTCTCAAGATTAAAATCTTCTTTTTCATCAAAATCTATATTCTCATATCCTTGAATCAAGGAATATACTTCTAAATCATCATATTTGAGCATTTCCTTGTTTATTAAAAACATCTGTAGAGTCCCACCACCATAGGGATATTCGCATTCTTTATTGAATATTGCTTCTGAGTCTTTTGGGTAAATTATAGCTATCTTTGTTTTTTTCATGCTAAAACCTTTTCATATTTCTTTATAATATTATCCCATTCATATTTTCTATCAAATGGTTTTCCTTCTATTTTTTTCTTTCGAAGAGTTTTTTCTAGTTTTTCTCTAAAATCTTTGTGGTTTTTGTTTTTGAAATAATGTTGCTCACCTAAATTCAATTCTTTGTATCCCGGATTATCAGAAACAAGTACATAGCATTCAGCCTGAAGAGCTTCTAAAACAGTAAGACCAAAGCTTTCAAACCAACTTGCACTAACAAATATTTTAGCTTTTCCATAAAGTTTTCTAAGCCTATCACTCTTGTTATCTACCCAACCCAAAAATATAACATCATTTTGTAATCCATTTTCTACACATTTTCTTTCTAATATATCTCTGTAAGGACCTTCACCAACTATATATACCTTCCATCCTTTTAAATCAACTCCTGCTAATCCATCAATAACTTGTTGAACACCTTTATTTTTAAATAATCTGGTTACCACTAAAATATAGTTTTCTTTCTTCATAGGTTTAAACTTGCCAGATTCTATACCATTCGGGATCACAGTGAGATTGGAATATGGAACAATTTCCTCAATTCTATCCAAAAGAAATTGAGATGGAGAGGTAACAGCTTTAGCTTCTTTGACAATCTTTTTCCATATCTTAGCAATGAAAGGATAAATTGTTCTAAATCTATAGTTATAGCCGAGGACGTCACTACCATGACTAGTTACCACATATTCTATTTTGTATTTCTTTTTAAGCCACAGAGCCACAGCACCTGTAGGGATTATGAAATGCGTATGATTTATATCATAGCTTATTCTTTTTAAGCGTTTTTTAAAAAAGAATCTTGCAGAAAGTATAAAGGTGAGTTGTTCTAAAGGTTGAGAAACCTCTTTCTTTTTTCTTAAACATTTAACTCTATGGACATTAATTCCATCTACCACTTCAAACTTTGGGAGGTCTCCAAATCCCATTGTAACAACATCTACTCTGTGTCCTCTGTCAACAAGATTTTTTGCTATTTCATAACTAACATAACTCCCTCCTCCTCCCAGAGGTGGGAATTCATAATTTAGCATTAAAATTTTCTTTTTCTCCATATTGAATAGCCTAATAATTTCTTCGATTTTATCACAAAGATACTATGGAAAAAACTTTTTTGAAAATATTAATGAGAAATTTTTAAAAAAGAAAAAAGCCTGAAGATTTAAAAGGTTTGTGGGTAATTACAACACTTTAACCTATACTCCAGGCTATTAATTGCACATTAAACATAAACAGTGGGTTTGTTTGCCTTACGCACTTCTGGACTGAATTTTTTCTAAAAATACTCGAGGAATTTCCTCATAATGAAATCCCATGTTTTCGAGAGTTTCGCGAGAATAATACTCTCCTCGAGATATGATAATCTTTTGCACTTGGGTCGTTTCAATTGGAGCAACGGAACGCGTATCGAAAGGACTTCCTACTTCTACGATTCCAGGCCTTCTAGAACTCAACGGGAATCCTTCCAAACGCCCCCTAAGAGCTTCTCTTAAGCTCAACACTTTACCTCCTCCTACGTAATATAAATTTCCAGATTTCGTCCTAAACCAGACCCTGTTCCAATCAAGTGTGATTTCTCTCTTATTTAATTCCCTTAAATCGAAACTTTCGCCCAAATTCTCCAACAACATACCCGGACAACACAATGTTTTCCCGATATCAACACATACTTTTTTCATGCTAAGCACCTCCGTAGAATATTTTTACACCCACTATTTTTTTAATGTGCAACATACTATAGGTTATTATATCACAGAAAGTTTAAAAAAGTAAACCCTTTTATAGCAGTTGGACTCTCAGTTTATAATACGTTGATATCAATAACTTGTTAGGGCAAAATAAAATTTAATTCAAAACCAAAACTCTTTACTATAGGGTGGTTGAGGACAGATATGTGTTTTACTTATAACTTAACTTTTAAACCCTAAAAACCTTCCAGAAGTATATGAACTTGGTAATATTTATTAAGTTATGAACAACTACCGTGGCAATTATTATGCCTAAATAACCAAAATGGTAGAGAAAGAGAATATTACACAATACATTTAGGGCACCACCTATTAGAATAGTTGTTGTTAAAATTTTCACATAACCAAGAGGAGTTATAAATCCGTTTGCTAGAGAAGCCTCTACTACGGATATTGGAATAACTAATAGAAAGATGTAAAAAACAGCATAGAAAGCTTGATGATCATACTGCGGTAAAAATGCTGCCATTATTGGAGGTACAATGAGGAACAGAATTACAGCAAATATTATCCCCAGAATGAAACTATAAAAGCTGAAGGTCTTTATTCTACGCTTTAAATCATCATATTTTTTCATTACTTGAAGTTTAATATGGTTTGGAGCAACAACATGACCAAATATTGCAAAGAAAACTAGACTTAAATTAAATAATCTAGTTATTAAACCGTAATAACCAGTCTCCTCTGTATACTCTGAATAACCAAGCATTACTAAATCTACTTGTGTATAGAAAAAATATCCCAAATTTGCCAAACCCACTAATACAGAATAATTAAGCACATTCTTGGCAATATCTTTATCAAATTCAAAGCTAAACTTCCCATAAAAGAAGAAAGAAATTATTACAAGAACAAGATAGAAGAAGCTCTGTGATACCAAGGCCCCTACTAAATCATAATTAGCAATTAAAAAATATACTACCCCTATTGAAAGAATCCCTGAGGATATAGAAATAATTGCTAATTCTCTAAACCTTTTTAAACCACGAAATATACCATCATACAAAGAGCTGATTGGAGCCAAAAATAGCATGGGGAGGAGATATAAAATGTAATGGTAGTTCTCTCTGAGAAAATACTCTCCGAAAAGGATTGTCAATATCGCTACAATTGCACCAAAACTTAAAACCAATGTTAGGGAATTAAAAAAAACTCTTCTTAGTTTCTCTTGATTATCTACATTATATTCAGCTGCATACTTTGAGGTAGCAGTAGAAATACCAAAGTCTCCAAACATTACCAAAAACAGCACTACTGCAAGAATATAATTATACGTACCAAACGCATGAGGATCTAAGAAAAATGCACAAAGGATGAATATCAAAAAAGTCATTCCCTGTTTAGTGAATAATTGGACAGTTCTCCAAACAAAATTATCAACAGCTTCTTTGTGATTTAAATATTTAGATTTAAATTTATTCATCTAAAAGTTTTTTAAAGAATACTTACTTTTCAACAACCTCTCTTATCATATAGCTTTTTTGATCACTACCTTCAAAATATGCTCTAACTATTAACTCTGCAAGCAAACCAATTACCAAAAACATTGTTCCCATAAGCAAAAACATTGTGAATATAACGGGGAGTGGTGTATTCCCCATTCCTATATCATAAACCACCCTAATATACACCATCCAAACAAAAGCAATCGCGGAGAATAAATACAAAACAAGAGCTATCCCACCCAGAAGCTGAATTGGAGTGGTTTTCCTCATCGTGAGAAATTTAACATTAATAATATCTATAAGGACCTTAAATGTTCTACCTAAACCATATTTACTGACTCCTCCTTGTCGTTTTCTATGCTTAATTTTTACTTCACCTATTTTTGCTCCCATATCTCCAATTACAAAAGTCAAAAATCTATGTAATTCCCCGTAAAGTCTCAAATTTTTCATTATGTGAGCTTTACAAACTTTCACAGGACAGCCTGTATCATGAATACTAGTCCTTTTAAAAGACTTCCTTATTATAAAGTTTGCGATTAAAGACGGGATTCTTCTGATCGGATTCCCCTGCCATCTCTTTTCTCTCCAACCAACAACCATATCTAAACTTTCATCCTCAAGTTTTTTTAACATTCTTGGAATTTCATCGGGATCATTTTGAATATCCCCATCCATAGTCGCAATATATTCTCCCTTAGATTCATCAAACCCAGCCATCAAAGCAGTACTTTGCCCTACACATCTCATTAAAGCAATACATTTGTGTTCTTTGTATTTTTTTGAAACTTTTTTCATTTCCTTCACAGTATTATCTGTTGAACCATCATCTACCCATATCACTTCATAATCCAAATCTTCGGGAAATGCTTTTTGAATCTTGTCAGCTAGAGGAGAAACATTATCTTCTTCATTTAAGCAAGGTATAACTAGAGAAAGTTTCATATATTTTAAACTATTAATTTATCATTAACTGAAAAAGATTATACAATACACAAAGGGAATTTGTAAGTAATCTACTATTTGTATAAAATAATTCTTGACAAATAATAACATTTGTTTTACTCTGTTGGTACATTAGATTAGTAATTGCCAAATTTTGAAAGAGAAACTGCTCTCAAAGAAAATAGGTTATTGGGTTATAGCGTTTTTAATTTCCCTCCCCGTACTTTTGATTGGTTATGTATCAGCTGAAGGAGGTCCAGAGGTCCCTCTTGAGCAAAAGATAAATCCTCAAACTGCTTATGAATTTTATTTCTTTGATGAAGAAGAAAATACAATTCCTCCTGGAGAGGTAGATGTTGAATTTGATACTGTCGAGGTTTCTGGTGATTATGCAGAATCCACTGCCACAGTAGGGAAACCGGAAGCACAGTTAAGAATTAAAAATCCTACAGATATGAGTGACTTTACCCTTAATGTTGCACCTAACGTCGAGAATGATTTCGAAGAGGAAGCTGTTTGGAAGCATACAGAAGAAGAAGAATCTTACCCAATATATAGTGAAGAGCCTGAAGACGGACAAATGACTGTAGACCCAGGCAAAATTGAGTTGAATACGAAGGGAGAATGTGAAGATGAGGATATAGAGAAAAAACTGGAAACAAGCTTTGGTACCGAAGAAAATGAACAAGTTATAGGTATACTAAGTTCAACAAAAGCGGATCTTTGCCAGATTGATATTCAAAACATCGAATTCTCTCAAACAATCCCTCCTTATCAGGATACCGGTACATATAGTCTGGAAATGACATTAACTCTCATTATGGATTCGGGACCATAATCAAGATAGAAAGCTCAAAAACACCCAAAGAAGACGTTTCTCGATGAGCTAAAAATTTATCGAACTAAATAAGTTTTGATATTTCTTTCCAACATCTTCCATATTAAAATTCTCTTGGATATAACGAGCAATCTCTTCCCTATTAAACTTACTCTCCAGTAAGTCCTCTATCTCTTTTTTTAATTCCATCGATTCAAATGCCCTTGCTGTTTTACCAAAATCTGTATTTTTAAGTACTTCTTGAACACCTTCTATATCAAAACCAACTACAGGAGTACCACAAGCCATTGACTCAATAGCAATATTTGGTTGATTCTCAGATCTAGAAGGTATAACAGTAACATCACAAGCTGAATATATCTTTGCTAACTTTTTATCATCATAAATAAATCCCATATTTTTTGTTGGGATATTAACATCTATCTCTATATCTTTATCACAACCAAAAACTACAAGCTCCACATCATTTATTTTAATATTACCAAGAGCCTCTTTTAATAAATCAAACCCCTTATTTTTATCCCTAAACGCATTAACAGCACCAAAAAGAATATATTTTTTATCATTTTCTAAACCTAGTTGCTCTCTAGCAGAAGATTTCTCTAAAGGTTTAAATAATTTTGTATCTAAAGGATTAGAAATTACTTCTACCTTTTTATCTCTGAACAAAGAACTTTGTTTTGCCCGCTCTGCTAGCCATTCACTAGGTGAGACTATAGTTATATTTACATCATCCCAATATTTATTCTTCATTTCCCAAACATACCTACTCAAATCATTTTCTTTGCCCTTAGCAATGATTGGACAATTACCACACTTTTTCTTGTATTTTTCACCCTCCATAGGCATATGACAACCACCAGTAAATGCCCAAGATTCATGCAATGTCCATACAATCGGCTGCTTTATTCCACCTATGTCTTTTATTGAAAATAACCCATTATTTATATAATGCAAATGGACTATATCCGGATCTATTTCATTAAGATATTTTAAATAATTTAATGAGTATTTAGAAGTACTAAAGGGAACAGAAAAATTTTTAGATTTAAATAATTTGGGATATTGCTCTAATCTACTCCAAAAGGGTTTAGTACCTTTAAAAAAAAGACTCCTATTCTTCTTTATACTTGGATCATCTATAGAGACAAAAGAAACTTCTTCAACAATCAACCGCAAACTCTGAAAAATCCTTTGTGCGGCTCTCGCGGCCCCCCCTTTATTATAATACGTATTGCATACAGCTATCTTCATACCCAATTATATACCCCATACTAGACTTAATCCATTAGATAATTCAAAACCTCTTCAAAATCCTCATAGGGCAAAGCCCCTGATAATCTGTAGCCCTCTACAACACCCTCTTCAGATAATTCACCAATTAAAAATCCTGGAACTCCCGTTACACCTGCATCACTACCAACATCTAAATTATTCTCAAGAGCATCCGAATATTCTTGATCTTGGTAGCAGTCTTTAAACTTCGCAGTATCTACTTCAAGTTCCTTAACAACTTCTAAAATATTCTCTTCATTTGGATTGTTAATGTCATAAGCCATCGCCCTGTAATCTAACAATTCATTGATATCAGAATTATGATATATACACATCCCAGCGACAGATAAATCCATCGAAGCTTGAGGATCCATCATAGGCATATCACTAAATATATAAACGGCTTGCTCATTTAAAAACTCTTCCGAAATTTTAGGAAAAGTATCTCTTCCATGTTGTTCACAAAAAGGGCATAAGAAGTCGGTAAATTCAACTATTGCATAATCTGCTGTATCTAAAACACCAGTGTGTGGTAATACCTCTAAATCTAATTCAGCAGAAGATTCTACAATATCCGGATTACTAAATTTACTCTCTTCTGGCTCCCCTATCAAACCTTCCACATCAACATCTTGTCCTTCCTCTACATCTTCACCAAGAGAGGGAAACTGCCAAATTACAACAGCAACAATGATTACAAGCAAAACAACAACTATAATATTAGGGGAAGATAAAGAGAAACCTTTTTCTTGAGACATAAAACTCCTTTAAAAAATAAGTAGGAGAGTTTACAAATTCATTTAACAAATGTCAATTTCCAACTTTTAAGAAATTTTGATATAATATGGTATGTTTAAAGCATTAAGGAATCTAAAAAATAATAACCCAGGAAGGTATTTAGCTCTGCAAATAACCTTGACCCTTTTACTTATTGCTTTAGTGGCTCTAACTGCTACATCTTTTACATCCCCAGAATGGCTAAGAGATACGATGGGAGAAGACGTTAGAGGTTTAGCATCTGAATATGTGGTATTCAGACCTGAAGAAGACCCCGAAATTGACAAAAAGAAGTTAGACATCTCTATAGATACAGATGATGACAATGCATATAATTTAACCGATTCCGAGGATACAGATTATTATTTTGAAATAAATCCCTTTATTGATGATGGTATAAGTACACAAATATCACCCCAAATTACAGATAGAATACTGGAAGTAGATTTCGCCTCAACCGGAGGAAGTGATAATGGTCTTATGGATCAATTAATAATGGAAACGCATCTTTCAGTTGGTTCTCCAGAAATACCACTAGATATGGAGTTGGAGGTTAAAAATGACAGCCAAATAAAGGTGGATATTTCAGAGCATGAAATCGAGAGATTTGCAGGGACTTTTCGATCCAAGGATACATCACTATCCTTTACACAAAATTCTGTACCACAAGACTTTTCCATAGTCGCTGAGAAGGGGTTAACTACTCTAGAAATTCCAGAAGATGCTACATACTCACTAGATTATGAAGTCTCTTCTGACGCAAAATTCTTTATAAACAACAGGGAAATTACTGGAGAAGGAATACATACACAATAGAAACAATCTAAATGTTTCCACTCAATAACTGACTCGCGTAAACCAAGCCCAACATGTAAGAAAAGTAAAGGAACAAATGAAAATATTTTCTGTTTTTGTAAAGAATATATTTAACTCTCATGATAAAAGCTCAGATCTTTTAACCTATAGTCATTATACCATATACTAATCCTAAAAATCTACATAGCAAAACGCTTCTGTAACTCATTCCCCTTTTCATTAGTTAATTTACGACTTTCATCTACTTGCATTTCTCCCATCTTTGCTAAAGCCTCTTTCCATCTAGGATCATCATCATTATGAGGTATGAGGTGAACATGAGCATGAGGAACCATTCTACCAAAAGTCATTGTATCAACATACTTGAAACCAATATCTCTGTAATGATTTCCCACCTTTTGAACAAATTCAAAATACTCCCCTACATTTGGTACATCCCAAACAAATTCATGATGTTCTTTTGGAATAACTATTGTATGTCCGTCTACATACTGTGCAATATCAAGAATTGCTAGGAATTTTTCACTCTCTGCAATTTTAAAAGAAGGTACTTCTCCTGCTACTATTTTACAAAAAATACAATTCTCTTGATTCATAAACTAAATTTTTTTAAACATATTACCAATAAAAAGGCTGCCAAAGCAGTTAAACCGAAATAAGGGAATTCATCAACTCTCCCCATTTCGAAAGGCCACAAAACCCTAAGAGATGCTATCATAAGACCAGTTAAGAACGCAAAAATCTTCTCAGAATGATTAACAAGAGCATGTTTTAACGCTCTAACAAAAAATACAAAGCCACAAAACATACCCACTATTAAACCCAACAACTTAATCAATTCGGAGCTATCAAAATTTAACCTCGTCATATTACTAAGAAACGGGATTATATATTCATAAACCCCAACCATTAAAAATATGAAGGAGCCACTAACACCAGGCAGAACCATAGCACAAATACCTAATGCCCCAGCTAGAAGAAAATACCAAGCACTAGGTGCATATTCAAATTCCAAAGGGTTTAAAGAGAGAGCAAAAAATATAATAATAGCTGTAATACCAGCAATTAAAAACTCCTTTGTAGTTTTTTCTTTGATCTCACCCCAAGGAATAGTTATAGATGCTAATACCAAACCAAAAAAGAAAGCCATAACATACAGTTCATGATAGCCTAGTAAATAGCTAACTACATTGGAAAGCAACGCTATAGCAATAAGCATCCCGAAGAAGAGCAAAAATGCAAATCTAAAATTAATTTTCTTGAATGTCTTTACACATTCCTTAATAGAGGATTTGAAAAATAAAAGTTTAAAAATTTCTTTTACTAAATCTGAGATTTGATGTAAAAGAGAAATAAAATCTTTATATATCCCCACAATCAAAGCTATCGTAGAACCACTTACTCCAGGGATTATTTCTGCAATTCCCATTAAAAAGCCCTTCAAGAAGAGTTTTAAACCACAAAAAACCGAGTTCCCCTTAGACTCTTTCTTCACAATTCTCAAGTTTTTGACAAAAAATTTATTTAAATACTAAAACGATTATATCAAACTATACCCACTCTATATTAATTTAGAATAAGGATTTGAAAATTCAAATAGGTAGCAAACAGAACCCACAAAAGATAAGGTACAAGAAGATATCCGGCAGGCCTAAAAGCTCTAAAAAACAAAATCATTGTTAAAACAATTGCAACTAAAAGTAAGAGGATGTTTATAAGACCAAGTAAAGGGTTCTCCATACCAAAGAATACAATAGACCATGTTGCATTCAAAACTAATTGAATACCGAAAACTACTGCTATACAAAGAAAATTTTTAATTTCATCCTTCTTTCTCCAAACCAAGAAAAGAGCTATCCCCATTAGGATATATAGTGTTGTCCATGCTGGTGCAAAAACCCAATCTGGAGGATTAATAGCTGGCTTTTGCAACTCTGCATACCATGCATCAATTGCAGGAGTTGTAAAATAAGAACCAATGAATCCTGCCAACAGAGGTAGAATTATTGAGATTATAAGTTTTAAAAAATCTTTCCTTTGCATATATTTAACACCTTATAATTTTAAATATTTAACACTCCATTATTTTATACCATTCTGGCATTAAAAGAAATATTTCCACTTGTCTTTTAAAACCTTCTTCAAAATCCCATTTTGCTTCAAAATTAAGTAAATCTTTTGCCTTTTCGGTTGATGCATAAGTTATGGGAGTTTCGCTCTTTGGCCTTTCTAAATATTCTATCTCCCCTTTTCCAATAACTTCCTTCGTTAATTTAGCAACCTCTATGGGAGTCACAACCTTCCCGGAACCAATATTAATTGTTTCAAAATCAATATCAGATTCCAAACATTTCAAGAGACCATCCACCTCATCATCTATATAGGTAGTATCCCTACCCCCTTCTTTACCATCTCCAAATATTGGAAGAGTTTGATTATTGTATGCCCTGTTTATAAAGCGTTGGTTTATCATCCTAAAAGGCCTTTGCAAAGGCCCATATATTGGTCCAAAAATCCTCGCATTGATAATACTGAGATCATAAAGTGTATGGTACGTATAGTTCATTATTTCACTCATCCTCTTAGTCGCAGCATAAGGACTATACGGTTTATCAACATCATCATCCTCACTAAAAGGCACAGTATTTCTACTTCCATAAACCGATGAGGAGGATCCAAATACAAATTTTTTAACATTATTTTTTACACACTCATCCAAGATAGCTACAGTTCCAAAAACATTCACCCCTGTATACAGTTGCCTCTCTTGAACCGAAAGGTCTACACCAGCCATTGCAGCTAAATGTACCACCTTATCAATTTTGTTCTCAGAAAATATTTTGCTCAGCAATTCAGTATCTCTAATATCACCCTCATAGAAGATAAAATTTCCTTTTTTTTCATCTTCAACTTTTCGATAATATTCTTTGAATTTTTCAAAAACAGGAGCAATCTCAGCTTCATCTCTTGATTCAATCTCTCCCCTTCTCCAGACCCTAGTCAAATCTAAATTAAATTCTTTTGCATCTCTGGAGTAATATTCATGAAAATTATCAAGGCCTATCACATCATAATCTTTATCTAATAAAGCTCTACACAGATACGACCCTATAAACCCTGCCGCCCCAGTTACTAAAATTTGTTCTTTCATATATTTACTCTAATAAACAAATCGGGGCGACTCGACTCGAACGAGCGACCTCACGCACCCCATGCGTGCGTTCTAGCCATCTGAACTACGCCCCGTAAAATTAAAGTTGAATTTCTAAAACCACTTCACCTTCATCAGATAGAGCTTCTAAAGAGTACTCTTTCTGATTATCAAATTCAAACTTGTACATACTTTCATCTCCACTTCTTTTCCAAGACACAGAATCAGATACACCAGGAACTTCAAAATCATCTGAGTCCACAGCTATATAATCGCTTTCTAAGTCAGGAAATACAACAATTATATCATTATCTGCATTGTACTTAGCTCGCACTTCTGGAGTTGGCTCTGCATCAGATCCTCGAACTCCCCAAACAAATTTAAACACACCACCTTCTATGCCGTAATTGTAAGATACAACCCTAGCACCATCTTCTGAGGTAGCTCCTTCCAAAAACTTATCTCCATCTTCAAATTCAACTTTCTCTCTTTCAACCTCCTCCTCTTCTTCTTCCTTTTCTACTTCTTCTGCAGGTTCTTCTTCAACATCAGTATCTACTTCTTCTTCCAAAACAGGTTCTTCATCGTCAACTTCCTCCTCTTCCACAACATCTTCTTCCCCTATACTCACAAGAGAGTCATCTATTATTTCGTCTTCCTCTTCTCCCATACAGCCAGAAAAGGCAAACCCAGAGACTAACAACAATACCAAAGCGAAAACTAAAAACTTACATTTCAGGTTTCTCATAATTTTATCCTAAAAATTTATGTGCTTCATTGTACAAAAATTTTAAGGATTTAGCAATTTAAAAATTTTTAAATTACTATTTCTATCTATCCTCAGCGACGCAACGGACACAATTATAGCTAGCTGAAGACTGTGTAAAAGCGTAATCTTCATTAACAGAACCATTACGCGGCTCAACTCTATGAGCATTATCTAAATCATCCGCCCACAAATTCTGAGACCAAGCAAAATCATGCCCTTCAATCCCTGCTGCAAAATCCGAGTCCCAGTCATACATACCGTGACCACTACCCGGCCCAGCATTATGGCCTACTTCACCCGTACAGCTTTGAAATTCGTCATTACAGTTATAACCATAATCATGCTCATAAGGAGATATCTGCTTTAATTCACTCTTCGTTGGTAAACGCCAGTCTGTACGACCACCAAAACTTTCATTATTTAATTCCTTACACTTCTCTATACTATCGTGATAATCTATAGAACATTCTAATGACTCTGTCCAAAGAAGACCAGACCAATTATCTCTAGCTATCTCATCTTCATATTCCTCTCCATACCATTCCCAAATTTTATCTATCTCGTCCTCTGTATCTGGAGTGGGACAACCGTAAATTTCACCTTTTTCTCCACTATTACTATATTTAAAATAATATTCATTGTCAGAATCTATAGGGCCACGGTAATCTCCCTGAGCTACATAGCACATGTAGTCTAAGTATTGTTCCGGGACATCCTCCATATCTTCTGGAATTTCTATTCTGTCATCTTCTAAAGATGCTGAATAAAGGCGGTTCCAGGAGGGACCGTGATCCCAATTTACTGATTGATTACCCTGACTTATAAATTCCTCTTCTCCTGCTTCTCCACTACCCCATTCTCTTGCATCTAATTCATCTACTAGTTGTTCTTGAATGGATATTTCTTCTGTATCTGGAGGGTCTTCAGAGTGTTCTGCTAAACCATACTCTATAACACCGTATACCAAAACAACCGCTAAAAAGATTGATAG
>PWFU01000032.1 GCA_003554185.1 Candidatus Dojkabacteria bacterium | reverse complement strand
ATAATATTGATTAAGTAATTTATCTAACTTTTCACTCTCCTTTTGTACTTCAATATCATCCAATCTTTTATTCTCAACTGTTTTTTGTAATTTTTTTCTTTGTTTTTCTATCTTTTTTTTTAAGAGTGTATATGTCGATAGATGGTAGTGCTTTTGTACCGGAAAAAATCGTGACCGGTATGGTTGCGCAGCATGGAATGCTATCATACTTGGCGGACTAATGTTTCTAACATGTAGATTCCTGATATATAATGGATTTTACAGAATGAAAAAAACCATCCACAAATTCTTTTAATCTTTCTTTTAATTCTTCAATGTTATTTTATTTATAGAAATAACATAAAACTTAATAATTGATTTAAAAGTCATCATATTTTCTTTTACATCTAAAGTATTTTCTATAATTGTTTCTATACTTCACAAATACTTTTACCAGCTTCAGGTCAAACTGGGTACCAGCACACTGTTTCAGAGCCAGTACAATTAATCCACAAGAGTCCGAAATCGGTATTTTTTACCATCCTCACTGATTTTAAAATAACGTAACAGATGTTTAGATGTCTGGACTAATTTTCTATCTATCTGATCCCAGATTACTTCCCCCAGATTCTTTTTAGAGGCTTCCTCTGGACTTCGTCCCTGTTGGATTTGAGTTAAACAAAAAACTTGCCTTATAGTTAGTTAACTAACCAGACATACCTTTTGGTACTCTTTCTTCAAGTCTTCAATTAACTTACTTACAGAAATAATTTCCTCCGCGCGATAAGCGTTTTCCCCGGCAAAAGCAAAACCATGGGACATCCGACCCTGCTGAGCATTAATCAGGGCCAGAGCAATACAGTAAGGGCTGTCCTCTTTTTCACAGGTTTTGATACAGTGATAGGGGCAACTAAACGGTTTCTTCTCTCCAGCTGAAACTTTCTCCACAAACTGGTTATGAATAACCCGGCCGGGCATACCTACGGGACTTTCGATTATCTCTAAATCTTCCTTTTCACTTTGAATGTAAGTATTTTTAAAAGACTCGCTAGCATCACATTCTTTTGTAGTGACAAACCTGGTTGCCATTTGCACACCAGCGGCCCCTAAATCGATCAATTCGCGAATATCTCCACCCGTATAAACTCCACCGGCTGCAATCACGGGTATTTTTTCATTAACCTTATCTTCGATTGGTCTTAAAGATTCCAGAACCTGTATAACCAGTTTATCCAGGCTAAACTGGTTATCATTTATTTGTTCGAGCTTGAAGCCCAAATGTCCCCCGGCTTTCGGGCCCTCCACCACAAAAGCATCTGGAATATAATCAAACTTTTTTATCCAGTTTTTAGCAATTATAGCTGCAGCTCTACCGGAAGAAACAATAGGTACCAGCTTTGTTTCATCAGATTCTTCCAGGTATTGGGGAAGATTTAGCGGTAGACCGGCACCGGAGAATATTATGTCAACTTTTTCCCTGATGGACGTCTTAACCATATCTGTGAAATTAGTCAAAGCCTTCATTATATTTACTCCCAGGATACCATCTGTCTTTTCCCTGGCTTTTTTAATTTCTGATTTTAAAGCTCGAATATTGGCTTCAAGATAGTTATCATGCAGATCCGTTTCAAACATACCCACACAGGCAGAAGAAATGACTCCAATCCCACCTTCATTAGCGACCGCTGAAGCAAGACCGGACATGGAAATCCCTACTCCCATCCCTCCCTGTATGATCGGTAATTTTGCTTTCAAATTACCAATAACTAAATCTTTCATTTCCTTAATACTCATTTTGTTTCCTCCTTAAAATACTTAGATATCATACTGGAAAAAATGTAATTTTTAATTACTTCTAGAACTAAGTTCCTCTAACCTGTCCAGTATTTCTTCTAACTGTTGTATATATTCACCAAATTCTTCTGGTTCAGATAATGGTTCTTCCCCTACCGGCAATTCCTCTTCCATTAGTTCTTCTTCTACATCTTCAATATCTTCTCTAACTATCGCTTCTTCTTCCTGGAGAACCGCTCTTAAAGCTTCTCTTAAATTAGGTCTCATGACCATCCTATCATTATAATGAACTATTACTCTTCTTAAACTGGGCAGTGGTTGTGTATCTGCCTGAAGAAAAACCGGTTCAATATATAAAATGGAATTTTCAACCGGCAACACTAATAGATTACCTCTAATTACATTAGAACCTCTTTGATCCCAGAGAGATAAAATCTGCGAGATTTCACCATGCTGATCAATATCTGATTCAATTTGACTGGGTCCTAAAAAGTTTTCATCTTTAGGAAAATCATATAAAAACAGTTCTCCAAACCGGTCTCCATCATTCCGGGCTGCCATCCAGGAAATCATATTATTTCTCCGGGCGGGAGTAAAGGGCAGCATTAATATAAATTCTGCTTCCTCTTCACCAGGAAGCTGGTTGATCACATAATAAGGTTCCATTATAACATTTTCATCAGCATATTTTTCATTGGGAAAAGTCCACATATCTTCTTTATTATAAAATACTGTCGGATCAGTCATATGGTAGGTACTGTAAATTTCCGCCTGATATTTAAACAAATCTACAGGATATCTAATATGGGCTTTAAGTTCTGCCGACATTTCTTTTCCGGAAGTAAATAAATCTGGAAATATATTTTTATAGGTCATGGCCAGAGGATCTTCTTCATCCACAATATAAAAATCCATATCCCCTTCATAAGCATCAATTACTACTTTGATTGAATTCCTGATATAATTTCCCATACCGGGAATTGGCTCAGAATAAGGATAACGATCAGTTGTAGTATAAGCATCCTGAATCCAAAAAATTCTATCTTCAGCAATCACCGGATAGGGATCATCATCAAAATCAAGAAAAGGAGCTACTTTTCGTACTCGATTTTGAATCTGGCGTTCAAACATAACCCGACTTTCGGGATTGATATCATCAGATAACAAAAATTTAAATTCATTCATTCTTAAGGCAAATAAAATTCTTTTAAAATAACTGTTTAATTCTACTCCTCCCTCACCATCGTAATTAATATAGACATTCTCTTCCCCACGGGGATAATGAAATTCAGCAGCATCGGAATTACTGATAACATAATTATTGGTCATTTCTCCGTAATAAATTGCCGGATTTTTCAAAGAAAGATCAGTATCAGTAGTTGGGGGAATATCTTTAAAGAAATATTCAGGTCTTCCTTCTTCAGTTAGTTCACCTACCGGACTCATTGTCAGCCCATAACCATGAGTGTACTGTAAAGTGCGGTTTACCCAGGTCTGAGCCCGGTCCGGTAATCTATTATGATTCATTTCCCGTATTGATAACATAACCTGACGATATTTTCCATCAACATGATAACGATCGATATCAACATCATTAAAAGTATAATACTGTCT
>PWFU01000090.1 GCA_003554185.1 Candidatus Dojkabacteria bacterium | reverse complement strand
TACAATTAAAAAGCTACTATTGTGAGGTAAATTGTATGGGAAAATACTAAATATTGGATTGACTTATGTTAAATCGCCATGATAGTATTTATCCATCGGAAAAGCAAATTCCTATCTAACCGCTTTTGCTGCTGCCGTAGGAGTTAGCCTTTATGGTGAAGCCGCTTCAATTCCCGGAGCGGTAGTTAGCTTTTGGTACGCTATTTATTTTATATTGCTGGGCATTAAAGGAAATGAGAAAAAGATAAAAGGTGGTAAAAATCTACGCTAAAAACCACCAGATATAGTATTCTTCTCCCCCCTCCCATTAAATTCATCCCCGTTTTCTTTAAATGTGACAATGGTAACATTTCGTTCTGGATAGAGTTTATAAGTGAGTAAATATTTTTTGTTAAGTATTTGTTTAGAAAATGTTTAGTACCATGCTTTATGTTAAAAAGAGAATTTAATAATAAGGTTGATAGCAATGCGGGCATGGGAATTATTAACTATGGTGGTTTTTTTCTTTATTATTTCCGCTTTTTATAGTTATTTTCGAGGGGGTGAATTAAATGGGATTGTTAGCCTGGCTGGTTGTTGGTGGAGTTGTCGGTTGGGTAGCCGGTATGCTAGTTAAAGGAAAAGGTTTTGGCCTGATTGGTAATATAGCAATCGGCATAATTGGAGCATTAATAGGCGGCTGGCTGGCCGGCGCTGTCTTCAGTATCGACAACGCCGTCAGTGGTTTTAACCTTACCACGTTTATCGTGGCGTTTCTGGGTGCCGTTTTATTATTAATAATCGTCAGGTCGGTTAAATTCAGGTAAACGGTGGAAGGCGAAAGGGTATGACTACTTAAATGAAAGGAGGTGCCAAGAGAAATGGACCAAAAGGACTCCCAGAAGAAATATGAAGCGCAATTAAAAGAATGGGGAGCAGAACTGGACAAATTAAAGGAACAGGCGCAGAAGAAGAGCGCAGAATCAAAAATCTCGTCCCAGAAAAAAATTGATGAGCTGGAAGCGAGAATGCAAAGGTTGAATGATAATTTAAAGGCCTTAAAGGAAGCGGGAAACGAAACGTGGGGAAACGTTAAGGAAGAACTGGATAAAGGCGCAGACGCTTTTAAAAAGCAATTGAAGGAGCTTCTATAAACTTGTTATAGAAAGGAGAGAGTAAATTGACTCGAGAGCAGAGGTATATGTTGGAAGTAACTTGCGGTGGCATTGAAGAACATGACGGTTCACACTGGATTGGTGAAGAAGATTTAGAAAAAATTAAAAGACAGGCGGCAGAAAATGTCATTTCGGAAAGCTGTTCCCTTTGCAAGCTAACGGCAAAAGATGCAGATGGTAATATTATTTTCGTTAAAGAAGGCTGTTAACTTATGGCCCCGGGGCAAAGGAGTGAATTGTTTGTATGGGCTCCGCCGCGGAAACCGCGGAAGAAACCGTCAATTACCTGAATAAACACGGAGAAAAAGTGGGCCTGCTCAAGGTTCGTCTCTACCGGCCTTTTTCCCGGGAACACTTTCTAGCCGCTTTGCCTTCTTCCTGCAAGCGAATTGCAGTTTTAGACCGGACCAAGGAACCGGGGGCCCCGGGAGAGCCGCTCTACCAGGATGTTTGCGCCGCCCTGATGGAAGCAGGGCGGCGACCTCTGGTGGTCGGCGGGCGCTACGGACTGGGCTCGAAGGAATTCAATCCCCGTATGGTCAAGGCGGTCTTGGACAACCTGAACTCTAAACAACCCCAAACCATTTTCTGGAAGTACCGGAAGGGCTTGATACCTCTCCGGAGGGAACTCACAACTCCGGTTTTATAACCTGGACGCTTTTAAAATTGCCGATGATCTCGGCCTGGGGGGGCGGATCAATACAATCATGCAGGCTGCTTTCTTTAAAGTCTCCGGAGTAGTGGATCCCGAATTTGCCTTTAAAGAGATAGAAAAGATGATCGAAAAATCCTATGGAAAAAAAGGCGCGGAAGTGGTCAGTAAAAATGTATCGGCCATCTATAAAGCGCTGGATGCCCTGGAGGAAGTCAACTACCCGGAAAGCTGGGCGGATGCCACTACCGGGGCAACCTTCGAACCGGAAGAGGCGCCACGGTATGTCTGTGAAAACATTTTCCCCATGATCGAGCTGAAAGGTGACAAACTGCCGGTAAGCGCCTTCAATGCCGACGGCACGGTCCCCACCGGAACCACCCGTTACGAAAAAAGAGGTATTGCGGTCCAGGTTCCGGTTTGGATACCGGAAAACTGTATCCAGTGCAATCAGTGCTCTTTCGTATGCCCCCATGCGGTTATCAGGCCTTACCTATCCCGTTTGGAAGACCTGAAAGGAGCTCCGGATGGTTTTACTACCCTGGATGGCAAGGCCAAAGATATCGAAGGATGGCAATATCGGATACAACTTTCGCCACTGGACTGCACCGGATGCGGTAACTGCGTAGATGTCTGCCCGGCTAAAGAAAAAGCGTT
This sequence comes from Candidatus Dojkabacteria bacterium, assembly GCA_003554185.1. Taxonomy (GTDB): domain Bacteria; phylum Patescibacteriota; class Dojkabacteria; order SC72; family T1SED10-24; genus T1SED10-24. Next base: position 939 of record PWFU01000090.1, on the reverse strand, counting down.
GGAAGTGAAGCCGTTAGAAGAGGTCCTGGATAGGGAAGATGCCAGGTTCCGTTTTGCGGAAAGCCTGCCCCAACCTGAGGTGGATGTGGCGCCGCATACCGTGCGCGGCAGCCAGTACCGCAAACCATTTTTTGAATATTCGGGAGCCTGTGCCGGATGCGGCGAAACTCCGTACATAAAGGTAGTAACACAGCTGTTCGGCAATCGCATGGTTATTGCCAACGCCACCGGTTGTTCTTCCATTTACGGCGGCAACGCCCCGACAGTGCCCTATACGGTTGACGGCAGCGGTCGTGGTCCGGCATGGGCCAGTTCGCTATTCGAAGACAACGCCGAATTCGGTTTTGGATACTCCCTGGCTATAAATCAACAGCGCTCCAAACTTATCGATACGGTGAACCGGGTAATGTACACCGGTGTATCCGCACCTTTTAAAGAAGCACTGCAGAACTGGTGGGAGGTGAAGGACCGGGGTGAGGCCTCGCTGGAGGCAGCCGCGCGGGTACGTGAATTGCTGGAGGCAGAAAAGCCTCAACCCGACAATGCCGGACTGTTACACGAAATCCGGGAAAAAGCAAGCCTCCTGCCCAAACGTTCCATCTGGATTATCGGCGGAGATGGCTGGGCCTATGATATTGGCTTTGGCGGTCTGGATCACGTTATCGCCGGCGGAGCCGATGTGAATTTGTTGGTCCTGGATACCGAGGTGTACTCCAACACCGGGGGGCAGTCATCCAAAGCGACCCCGACTGCGGCAATGGCCAAGTTTGCTTCCGCAGGTAAAGAGATGGGCAAAAAAGACCTGGGCTTAATGGCCGAATACCGAATCCCGATGTAAAAACTTCCGCTACCAGCAATCCGGCCCCCAGCAATAGCAAAACTATTCCCGCGGCATTGGTGTCAAACAGCCCCATACCGTATATACCCATCACCAGGGTT
>PWFU01000101.1 GCA_003554185.1 Candidatus Dojkabacteria bacterium | reverse complement strand
TCTAATTCATTGTAAAGCTGCTTTATATAAGAAACCCTGCCACTATCAGGAGGCCCATCAGTATAACTATATTCTGAAAAAGATAAAAGAAAAAAAGTGAAAACAAATGTAAAAACAATAATGTATGTTAAGAAAACTTTCTTCATAAAAATCTTTAAAAGTTTGCTAAACTCATTGTATAAAAATATTTAAACTTTAGCAACTAAACCAGAAAGAGTAGCTTTGGTAATTAAAACCCTGTTAAAAGCACCTATATAATGCTCTTTTACAGGCTCTTCTAGCAGAATCTCATGATAATAATATGATATGGCTTTTCTACCACCAACTATTAAAGCATCTAATTCTTTTTTTACGAAATCATTATGAAACTTTTCTCTGAGAGAATTTACCTCCTGCTTTAAGATACGCTCTCTTCTCTTTTTTTCTTCAATACCTACATCATTTTTTAAATCGGCAGAAGCTGTACCCTCTCTAGGAGAATATTTACCAACATAGACCATTTGAAACTCCATTTTCTTTATGAGATCTAAAGTCTTTTGAAAATCCCCCCGAGTTTCCCCAGGAAAACCTACAATTATGTCAGTAGTAAGCCGAATATCAGGGATCTCCTTCTTTATTTTAGAAACTAACTCCTCAAACTCCTCTACTGAATATTTCCTATTCATTTTTTCTAAAATTCTATTTGAACCAGATTGCACTGCAATATTAATACCCCTCATTATCTTTCCATTATCTTTTATTACTTCAATCATCCTGTCTGAAAAATCCATAGGGTTTGAAGAAACAAAACTTACCCAAAAATCATAATCAAGGGATGCTACATCCTCTAACAGGTTGGCGAAATCTATTTTTTGATCATCTTTAAAACCCCTCCAACTATTTGCATTCTGAGCAACTAAGGAAATAATTTTTGCACCGTTCTTTAGATGAAATTCAACCTCACTCATTATTTCATAATAATCTCTATGTTCAAGTTTCCCCCTTGAGAAAGGGACAACACAATACGAGCAGAAAAAATTACAACCCGTTGATATAGGTACATTCACTAAAAATTCATTCCCATACTCGGGGATAATATCCAAGTATAATTTTTTTTCTCTGTTGAAATTTTCCACCCCAAGTAATTCTGGAAGTTCCATAAGATCTTGAATATCCAAAACGTAATCAACCCAAGGATTTTTGTTTTTAATTTCTTTGGCATAATTTTTTTTACTACCCTCTTTTCTATCCTTTCTAACAGCCATACAGCCCGTCAAAACAACAACCTTATCATTTTTTTTATAGCCTTTGAGTTTGATACTCCAACCCCTAATTTTATCCTCAGCTTGCTTTCTTACAGAACAACTGTTTAATATTATCACATCAGCATCTTCAAAGTTTTCAACCTCTTGCATCCCCACATCCTTAAGCACACCCCTTATCCTAGCACTATCTGCATAATTCATTGCACATCCGTAAGTTTTGATATAATAGGTTTGTAAGTCTTTCATAGTTTGAATGTCTATGATAATATATATCCTGACAATTATATATAATCCAAGGAATTATGAAAAATAAAGAAATTAATTTAAGCAAGTCCTCTCTTGAGGAAAAAGAAGAAAAGCAAGAGAGTGTAAAAGAATATGGGGATGTCACAAAAAAAGAGAAAAAGGATAGATTCGTTAAATTAAAACAGTGGTGGAATAAAGCTCCTAAATATAAAAAGATTCTTTTAATAGCCATACCGGCTCTGATAATTTTGGGAGGATCAATCTTTTTTGTATATCAAACAGTCTATGGACCCAGAACACAAGTACCTCAGTTAATTGATATCACAGATCCTTACTTGGCACCTAATACAAAAAAAGAAGATGGTATAAAATTTGCTAATCTTAAACTAGCAGAACCTTCTGTACCAAGGACAGAAGAGAGCCCAATAAATGGGAGACTTTTTAGTAAATCCGAAATGGAAGAAATGAAAGAAAGAAGACCAGTTGGTGTAATAATAAATAATCCCCCTAGTGCAAGACCAACCTCTAATTTGCAAAAAGCAGATATTATTTTTGAAACACTGGTAGAAGGAGGAGCCACTAGAATGTTGGGAATTTTCTGGAGCAACGAAGTTGAGAAAGTAGGCCCCATAAGAAGTGCAAGACAGTATTTCTTGGAATGGCTTAGTCCATTTGATCCACTTTTTGTATATGATGGACAAGCCTCTACAAATGATCCTAGGACAGATGCGGGTGGGAATATCTCAGCATATAATATTAAAACTATAGGCACTAGAGGAGCATGGAGAGTTAGTGATCGTTCTGCACCTCATGATGAATATTCTTCAGTAAAAGAAGCTTGGGAATACGCGGAAGGGAGAGGATGGGATGGTTTCCCAAATGTAGAATCCTGGGAATTTAAACCTGATGCACAGACTGACGACAGAGAAGAAAGGTCCAGAGTAGAAGTGAATTTTTCTAATAGTTCAGAATATGCCGTTTCTTGGGAGTATAATCGTTCTTCTAATAGATACCTAAGAAGCGTAGGAGGCAGTAGTGATACTGATTATGAAACAGATAAACAATTATATGCAAAAAATGTTATCATACAGGAAGTAAACATCGAAGGTCCAGTGGATGAGTATAATAGGCTAATTATAGATGTACAGGACTCTGGAAATGCAAAAATCTTTAGAGATGGAGAAACTATAAATGGGACGTGGGAGAAGGACAGTCGTACTGGTAGGACAAAATACTATGACCAAGATGGTGATGAAATAGAATTCAATCGAGGATTAACTTGGGTACAAGCTCTACCAAATATTAACAGCAGAGTTGATATAAATTAGTATTGATAGAATATGCTAGAAAGAATCATTATTTCAAAAGTTAGAGTAAAGATTTTAAAAACTTTTTTACTAAACACGGAATCAACATATCATATAAGGGGGTTGGTTAGAAAGTTAGGAGAAGAAATAAATGCTATTAGAAGAGAATTAAAGAATTTAGAATTGTTTGGTATTATAAAATCCAAGAAACAGGCCAACAAATTAGTTTACACCCTCAACAAGGAAAGTATTTTTTTGCCAGAATTAAGATCAATGTTTCTAAAAGACACCCAGGAAGTCAAATTGGTAAGCAGTGTATTAACAAAGATAGAAAATATAGAAGGAGCGATTCTTACTCAAGCATATATAAATGGCGAGTATAAGAATGAGAATGATATAGACATATTAATCATTGGTAAGCCAAATTTAAACAAGCTAAACAAGGAAATGGAAAAAGTCGAAAAAGACATTGGAAAAGAGTTGAGAATGGCCGTATTATCACCAGAAGATTTCGAATTTCAGAAAAAACAAAGAGAGGCATTCGTAAGAAACATATTAGAAAATGAAAACGTAGTATTATTTGACAAGGCTAGGAAATATGATCTGTAGTGTAGGTAATGTGTTTCCGAAACTTGTAAAGCTGTTCCAGTATTTAGTAATAATAACTGTTAGTTGTTTTATCCTAATTACACTGTTTTTAGCCCTTCCTCAAACTGAAGAGTTAATCCCTGAGGAAATTTTAGAAGAAAGAAGATTCGACCTAAATATAAAAGATGAGGATTATTGGAAAAAAGAATTCTTTTTACAATTTGAAGAAGGGACAAATATACGGGAGAGGAGAGAGACAAAAAATATCATATACCAGAGATTAAGAAGAGCAAATGTTGAAGAAATCCAGGTCAAAGAGACAGATGTTGAGGGTTCAAGAGGATTAAAAGTCATCGTTCAAACAATCCAGGATGAGACATTTATCGAAGATTTAATCTCAGAAAGAGGTTATATGGAACTTGTCGTCCCCAAAGAGGACAAAGAAGCTGAAGAAGATGGTCTAGATGCTCAAATGTATATGCGAGAGAATTATAAAAGTACTGGATGGGATAGAGAAGCCTTTAGGAACATTTTAATAAGGCAATTACCCGATGAACAACATAATCAAGTATATTTCGCAATATTCAAAGAATGGCCACAAGATCGTGGTGATTTCGCAAATTTCTTAAGAGAACAACAAGGGAAGACAATAGGACTCGCTATCGACGGCTTTGTAAGACCTGTACAAGTAGATCAACAGGCATTGGAAATTTTTGCAGTGGGACTTGGTCCCGATAGACAAAACGCAGAATTTCACGACATCATTTTCAATACAGGAGTGATTCCAGCAAACTACTCTAATATTGAATCAAATGAAAAAACACCACAAATTTACGAAATAGATCACATTCAAACCACCTTAGCAATTATCGTCAGTATTATTATTTTAACAACCTACATCTATTTCAAAGAAAAAGTGAGCACAGAAAAGATAATGAACTTAGGATTATGTATGCTTCTAACGTTCTCAACTTCCTTCTCTGTTCTTAAAATCTATCAAATACCTACAGATTTATTTTTATTAATCATAGCTGGAATACTTACCATCATCTTTATAAAAATGATTTATCTGAGATACAAACATATCAGGACTTTAACCATATTTTCTCTCTTCACTGCAATATTAATGGTGTTTTTGGGAACAGGCTATATAATTATACTAGGACAGTATATGATCTTTGTAATTCTGCTTAGTATAATTTTGCAAGTGGTAATAAGATACTATTTTGAGACTATTAAAATGATCTCCAAGTAATATGAATATACAAACTTACTTTGAAATAATTAAAACTTACCAAATCAACATTACAGCTATAGCTCTAATATCTATTGCTATTATCATCGGTATTGTTTTTTTCTACTACACAAACGACTTAAAGCCTGCTCTCTTGGCTCTTGTTTCAATATTATTGGTTCCAGCCCTTACACTCACAACCCTCTTTATATACTACGAATACTTTAATGTAGAACCTAGTGAAAAACACACGTTGATTATGTGGTCAACACTATTTTTAAACATCATCAACATAGGAATTTTAATTAGTAAATATGCTAGAGAAGCGCTAAAAAAGAAATTAGACTTAGATTATGTTTTAAGCTACCACTTCAGCTCTACTCTCGATTTATTTCTAGTGTTGATAGTAACAATAGGTGCAATTTCAATATTCATGGAAAGCCAAATGCACCTTATTTTGCTCCCCATATTAGTAATATCTAGCATCATTATTTGGTTTAATCATCTTCTAGCTAGATTCTTACTTAAAAAGAAATGAGCTATCCACCCATCATCGTTATAGCAGGTCCTACAGCAACAGGAAAGACTAAACTTGCTCAAAAACTAGCTAAGGAATTTAATGGATAAATTATTAATGCAGATTCAAGACAAGTTTACAAAGAATTAAACATAGGAACTGCAAAACCCACTCAAGAAGAAATTGAATTGTCTAATGTAGAACATTACCTCTTTGGACATGTAAGTATTAAAGAAGAATACAATTTATACAGATATCAAAAAGAGGTAAAAGACATTCTCAAAAACAATAACCAAAAGACGGCATTTCTAGTAGGAGGAACCGGCCTCTACATAGATAGTGTTGTCTACAACTACCACCTTAAAGAAAATCAAAAAGATGTTAGTAATTTACAAAATCTAAGTATCAAAAAATTACAAAAAATAATTGGAGATAATTTAAACAAACTAAATGAAAGTGATAGGAATAACCCACACAGACTAATCAGATTTATACAGAAAGGTGAACAACACCTCGAAAGAGGAGAAGAACTAAAACATTTGTATCTAATATATTACGATGATTTTGGGAATATAGAGGAGAATATAAGAAGGAGGGTAAAAGAAATGTTTGAGAAAGGTTTATTAGAAGAAAATGAAAAGCTAAAAGAATACAACCTAAATGGAACCATTGGATACCAAGAGTTCGAAGACTATTTCAAGGGAAAAATAGATTTAGATGGAGTAGAACACAATATATATACCAATACCAGAAAGTATGCGAAAAGACAAATAACTTGGTTTAAAAGAAATGAAAATGCTATATGGGTTAAGAACTACAAAACAGCGAAAAAGAATGTCAAAAATTTTTGTAATCTAAGGTGTTGAGGTGTTTGGTGCTACCCCACAGCACAGAGTGAATTCAATATATATTAAAAGGGTGCGGCTTGTTGTCCTATAGTATTGACTTCCCCGCTGAAAGATGATAGAATCCGGCCTAGGATGTATAAAACTAAGATATTATACAAAAAGGATCCTAGAAAACCCCTAAAAAACTATTTCCAAAAACTTTTAAAAATTTGTTTGCGAACACTCACGAACGTGAGTGGAGAAGCAATTTATTTAAATTTTTATATGTATTTATATGGAAAAACTTAACAAGCAGCAAGAAAGATCTTACATGACTGAAATTGAAAGGGACTTGACAAGAATGAGAGAAGAGATGTTCAAAGGGTTAGAGAAAATGGGCAAAGAAGGTTTCCTCACCTGTCGTCGCTATATATACAGTCCCGAACGAGACTTTGATGAAAATTGTATAGATATCGAAGGTATTCTAGACGGTCACAGAATAAAAGGACGTTATTTCGGTGATTTGGATTATGAGGGTATTGGTAAACATTATAGTGGTAAACATTATATTGATGAGAAATATGCAAAAGTCAAACGCCATTATGGCACAACTAGGCTTTCTCTACAGACTTCTTCCCATGAAGAAGATCACAAGAGATCATATCTTATGATTGATGATACAATGTACAAAGCAGATAACGAAGAAAGAGCGAATATGATTGACAGATTCTTTAAAAAATATGCCCCAATAGCTTACGATATCGGAGTAGAAGAGGAATTGATTGAGGATAATATGAAAGAGAAGGGAGTTGTAAAAAGAACAGACGAGATGAGGGAGGTTCAAAAAATTCTCTTCGAATGATTGTAGCAATACAGAGGAGAGCAATAATCCCCATACTCTTTAACGAATTTTTCCATCTTTTCTGTATCTTCTGTATTCTCAGCCACCCTACTTAGATAATCCCAAACTCCCCTCATGTTCATTTCATCTGCCCATTCATCAGGACGCTTTTCTAAAAATTTCTCAGATTCTCTTGCTAACGACTTTCGCTTAAGAGACATCGCTCCATTAGCTAAAAATAACCCTGAAGCAAGAACTGCTGAATACATAGCTTTTGGAACATCGGCTGAAATATGCCCCCTTTCCCCTTCTGCACTCTCTCTCGCGACTTTTATAATTTCATCCCAAACTTTTCTTTTTCTATCTTTTTTTTCTTGTTCTAAATCATTTTCTGTATCGTCGCCAGAATAGATCCCTGCTCTCGATTTTTCAACATTATGTGCCTGAGGATTAGATTTTTCTTTTTCATTAGTAATATTTCGTACTTTCCCTACTTTATCCCCAGCATCCTCTTCACTATATCTTTTCTCTATTTCTTCATCTGTTTCAATCATGTGCTTGGGTTCTATGATAAAAATTTTTAATTACTTCATATTATCAAATCAAATATAAAGGGACAAGAAAATTTCTTTGGGAATTCTAATTTTTTATCTACCAGAGAATAGCTAACTATTTTGGAGTAATAACATCCTTACCAACATAGTCTCTTAAGACTTCTGGAACAATAACAGAACCATCCTTTTGTTGGTAACTCTCTAATATAGCTATGAGTATTCTAGGACTAGCTATAGCAGTATTATTTAGTAAATGAACATATTCCATATTACCTTCTTTTGTTTTGTAACGGATATTAGCTCTACGACTTTGAAAATCTCCTACAATTGAATCTGACATAGTCTCTCCATAATCTTGTCTCCCAGGCATCCAAGTTTCAATATCATATTTTTTTACTTGTGGTTCACCCATATCACCAGTACACATAAGCATTACACGATAGTGCAAACCTAAATCTTGAAGCATTTCTTCTGAATAATTTCTTAAATTTTCCAACCACTTCTCAGATTCTTTCATATCATTTTTGCAAACAACTACCTGTTCAACTTTCATAAACTCATGAATACGAAACATGCCTTGTGTATCTTTTCCGTAACTCCCTATTTCACGACGATAGCAAGGAGAGTAACCTGCATACAATTTTGGGAGCTCCTCCTCATCTAGCACCTCATCCATATGGTAAGAAACTAGCGGAACTTCTGCAGTCCCTGCAAGAAAACGCTCATCCTGTTCTTCTTGATCATCAAAAGTTTTATACACATCAACCTTTCCCCAAGGAAAATGAGAGCTGTTAATAAATGGTCTTTCATTAAGAATAATTGGAGGAACCATTGGAGTAAAACCCTTTTCTATCAATTTCCTTAAAGCAAAATTCATAATTCCCAGATGCAAAAGAGCACCATCACCCTTTAAAAAATACCCACGAAAACCAGCAACCTTTGTACCACGATCAAAATCTACAATATCTAAATCCTTTGCTAGTTCAAAATGACTTTTGTATTCAAAATCAAACTCTGGTTTTTTACCCCATTGAGTAACCTCTTTATTATCCTCCTCTGAATCACCTACAGGAACATCTTTTGAAGGTACATTGGGAATTTGCAACATTAAAGAATTATACTTTTCTTCAATCTCAGAAAGTTCATTTTCCAAAGAAGAAATTTCTTCTTTCAACTTCTTTCCCTTTTCTATAATCTCTTGAGTAACATCCCCCTTAGAACCTTGATTTAGTTGATTTCTTTCTGTACGCAAATCCTGCACCTTTTGGATTAAATCTCTCCTTTTTTCATCTACCTTTAAAAGTTCATCAACCCTATCGGGCACACCTTTGTTTTGAGCTGCCTCCTTAACTAACTTCTTGTTTTCACGAATAAATTGAATATCTAACATAAAAAGATAGTCAAAATTAGTTGAAGGATTCTAATACTTTTCAATTAAGATATCAATTATTTAGAATCCTTTTTGCTTTTTTGAGCTTCTTCCTTCTCTAACTCCTTTAATTTCCACATAAAAAGCCTTCCCCTATTCTTTGCATTAGGATAATCTATAGCAAAAGAATATGCCTGTTCAAGGAGATGCCTAGGTTTTTCTTTCGCAAGTTTAATATACAAACTTACAGATTTTAATTCTCCAAGCTTTAAAGCCAATCTATAACCATAATCTTGAAATTCTTTAGTAACATACTTATGTCGATCTTGAAAATCTTTTCCATCTTTATCCACCAGATTTTTAATAGATTTCATAAAGGCTTAAATCCTTAGATGTATTAAATTAAATCTGGGCGCTTTTCTTCAGTTATCTCCTTCGCTTTTTTCTCACGCCACTTTTTTATTTCCTCATGATTCCCACTCAAAAGGATATCTGGTACTTCCATATCATCATAAACTTCTGGTCTAGTATAGTGTGGATATTCTAACATACCGTTTTCAAAAGATTCTTCCTTATCAGATTCTTCATTCCCTAAAACCCCAGGTATTAGTCTAGTATATGCATCTACAAAAACTAAAGCAGGAAGTTCACCACCAGAGAGTATATAATCACCAATAGATATTTCATAATCAACCAAGCTTTCGTAAACCCGTTCATCTACTCCCTCATAATGCCCTGCAATAATTATATAATGACCTACCTCAGATTTATTTACAAACTTTTTTATCTTTTTTTGATCAAGTTTTTCTCCTCTAGGGGTTGTAATAATAACTTTTGTATCTTTTTTACGTAAATCCTTTATTGCCTTATCTATAGGTTCGATTTTCATTATCATTCCTGGACCACCTCCATATGGACGATCATCAACACTTTTATGCTTATCATTTGACCACCTTCTTAAATCAAAAACCCTAGCTTTAACCAACCCTTTTTCTTTAGCAATGCGAAAAATCCCCTCTTGCAAAAAGCTATTTACACTATTTGGAAAAATTGTAATTATGTCAAATTGAACCATGATCTAAAGCAAAAACAAAATACCGCCACTGGGGATCGAACCCAGGTTTTATGATTGAGAATCATATGTCCTAACCACTAGACGATGGCGGCTTCATAAGCATAAAACCTGATAAATTTTAACATAAATTGACATACTTACCAAGATGGAGTATCATCTGCCTCCTATGTCGAAGCAAGAGAAAAAACAATTAACACCTGAGGGATTCGAAGAACTCAAAAAAGAGCTTGAATACCGCAGAAGTGTTAAAAAGAAGGAAATCAGTAACCTCCTTAATTCTGCTACTGAAAAAGGAGACCTTAGTGAGAATGATGCATACAGTATTGCTTTAGAAGAGAATCTAGCTAACGAAGCCAGAATAAGTGAACTGGTGGACATTATTAAAAATGCTGAAGTTATTAAAGTAAAGAAAGGCTCGAAAACAATAGATGTTGGGAAAGAAGTAAAGCTCAAGGATAAACAGGGTAAAGAAAAAATTATTAAAATCGTGGGGGAAACAGAAGGAGATCCGATGAATAATAAAATTTCAAACACTTCTCCTATGGGTAAAGAACTTATTGGTAAAAAAGAAGGAGATACTGTAGAAATTGATACACCCAGTGGAAAAAAGGAATACACTATAAAAGAGGTGAAGTAATTACTCTATCACGGTACCTCTGTTTAAAACTTCTCCAAATTCTTTCTTGTCTAGATCTATACCACCACATACCCTAAAACACAATCCATTTTCTTGAGCAAATGAGGCACACTTAAAATCCACCGGAATATTCATACCAGGTTTATGTCCTTGGGAAAATTTTTCTTCAAATAATTTAATATACTGTTCCCAAGACAGTTTTTCATAAGGTTTGGCGTTAGCATCCAAGGTTGGATCATTCGTGTATATATAATCGATATTTGATACTTTGTATATGAAACTTATACCTAGGTTAGAAGCAATTTCCGCAGCAGTCGTATCAGTACTACCACCAATTCTTGTTCCCCCAATAATTGATATCTTGGGTTGATTTTCTTTAAAAGCACTTAACAAATCTTCCATATTTTCGAAATACCTACTTTCTTTCTCCCCAAACAAACCGTGGACTAATGCAGAATTAACTTGAGTAACTTTCAAACCAATTCTATGCCTTAAATGATCTTCCTGCATTTCAGATTTCGCTTGATCTGTGATAAATCTACTAAGCTTCCCACCTCCTACTACAAAAATACACGAATTGTAATGCTCTTGGTTTTTAAACCAATTTGTAAACTTCTTTATAACATCAAAATTAAACGCAAGTTTATCATTATATAACAACGAACCTCCAATTTTTATTAAAATAGTATTCATAAGCTAAAAATTAAAATTAAACCCATCAGAGTATATAACATAGGATTAGAATAGTCTTTCCATTCTGTATAACCACGTAAACGAATACTCCACATAGCAACTATCAGATAGAAAATTAATGTATTTACCGCTGTAACTACAAAGAGATTGAACTCTCTTGTAAAAAAAGTAACCAAAGAAATCAATAATGTAGAAGTCAATAATAAGCCAAAACCACTCCAATTTATTTGTCCTTCTATTATAAGTTTATAACCCAGTAAAAATAAAGAAAGAATCACTGATAATAAAATTAAGTTTAAATTTGATAAGCCTAAGCTATTTGCGACAAAAACACCTAAAAAGAAAATCATAATTAAGACGGCATCATATACAACTTTTGTCAAAGAGGATAAATAAAAAACCTTTTGATAAGAAGAACGTATATGTACAAGTAATACAAAAAGAATTATTGAAAATGAAGCTATTATAAATAAGTTTAGATATACTGAAGTAATAAAAAATATCGCACAAATAACAAAGATATAAAACAGCGTTGGAAGAACAAAAAAATTGAATAATTTTTCAACCAACCTAACCCTTATGAGTAGCTCTCCATATCTACTAACTTTTCTATTTGCATAGAGAAAATATATAGCGATAAACCACGAGAAAAGTAATATCAAACCTAAAAAGCCTATTATAAAAAAGTTTTTTATAGTAAAAATAAAAACTGGAGAGATTAAAACAACCAACAAAATAAATAAAAACAATACCACTACTAATTCTCTTTTATAATTTTTTAGTATTTTTATCATAAAGACTTTAAGTAATTGAACCCGAATAACCAATAAAAGTTCCAAATAATAGAATAAACCACCAAACTCCCGCAGTTAAAAACTCGCTTTCTTTTTCTTGTAACATATCTAATTTCTTATAATAATATACCTGAATCATTAAAATAATAAAAACGCATAGAGCAAAAAATAAAATAATACCTCTTTGCACTGTAGCACCCTCCAAGGAAGTTAAAATGGTCTCGTCCTCATACTCATCTGCAAAATAATGACTTATATCAACTTGATTTATATTACCAGCTCTATCTGACAACACTAAAAACACGCTTCTGGATAGCTTATCCTCTTCTATTTCCATTTCAAACTTCTTAGCATCAGCATCCTTGGTAATAATTTCTTCACCACTACCAAGAGACACTTTTACAGGAGAATAGTCTACCTTGAAATATAATATATATACATCTTCCTCCTCTTCTATGGTTAAACCTTTAAGAGATGGTGGTACAGAATCAACATAGAAAGATACTGTGTCTCGAAGATATTCTGACTCTTCCTCTATGGCGGCATCTATCTGATTCTCTCCTTCTCTCCAATCATGCTCGTGATAATATTCCCATAAATAATTCTCATCAACTTCGGTTACACCTATTTCCATATTACTACTGATAATACTTACATCCGATCCGGCATCTACATTGGATGCCTTACCTTTTATAGGTAAACGAGGATTGTTATAAATCTCACCGTGTTCCGGATAAAGTATTCTTATACTCTTTATATCCCCCTGTTCTGCCTCTCCTACCTCTATTTCTGGTTCCCCCAAAACAACACTTTCTTCTTTTGGTCTACCAAACATCTGAACCACTAAAATTACATTCTCACCTTGTAGTGTCCCACTTACTACTGCAACACCAATATCACTATAATCTGCACTGATAATATTCTTTTTGTGCGTAGGACTAGCCATCCAAGCCTGATGCAAACCTTCAGAAGTAGAAAAACCTTTACCTAAATTTTCTCCAGCATATGAATATTCATATCCAGCAGCCTCTATAAATTGCCAGGGCGATTCATCATTAGGGCCAAAATGATCCCAATATTGTTCTCTAAACATATTGTTTGCTTTAGCGTAAGCTGCTGAAGTCAATAATGCGTTTGACTCCAGTCTACCAAGTCCTCTCTTCTGCCTCTCTCGATTTGTTAATTCAATTATTCTATTAGAAGAAAGAGTATCTGCATAAACTTCATAACTATCTAGTATCGCAGAAGTAGCACCATTAAAAACAAAGATCCATAAGGTCAATATAACAAGTGCTGCCTTGGTAGAAAAGAATGGAGTATACTGATTTTCAGCAGTAGGTATAAATAGATTCTTTAACATTTTTTATACATAATCAATGAATAAAGTATTTTCATTATACAAATATCCTTCAATTTTTCAAAAAATACTTTTAGGAAATTAAAGACCAGACAAAGATAGTGGTAATTTATTCACAACAAAAACTCCGTTGATGACAACGGAGCTTTGTTTGATTCTCTTATCTTAAGAGAAATACCGGCAGCTTACTTAACTTTTTCCTTGAGTGCTTTTCCAGCTTTAAATGCTGGGTACTTAGATTCTGGTAAGGTAATCTTCTGCTTAGTTCTTGGATTAATACCTTCCCTAGAGCCCCTTGTCCTTACTTCAAACTTACCAAAACCTGTTAGGAGAACAGAATCACCTCTAGCGAGTGATCCTTCTATAGCATCCAAGAAAGAGTCAACTGCAGCAGAAGCTTGCTTCTTAGTAAGACCTGCATCCTCTGCTACTCTGTTAATGATTTCTTTCTTTAACATAGTGTGCCTCCTTTCTTTAGGGATAGAACTTTGCTATCAAAAGACAAACAAAATTCTAGCTGTAAGTTTAAAGGATTTTTGCAAAAAGTCAATATACCTCAATCTTATAGGATTTTGTTAAGACGTTCTATTTTTTGCCCCTTGCAAGGATTTTCAACTTCTAAAATTACCGAATCAAACCTCATCGGTCCATCTTCCACAATTTCATAGGAAGGAGAATAGGGGTACATATTTTGCTGAATTATGATGTCTGAATCTACCCATAAAACAGAGTTTAATGGGCCAGTCATGCCAACATCGGTAATATATGTACTGCCCTTGGGTAAGATCCTTTCATCTGCTGTAGGTATATGTGTATGTGTCCCAATAATAGAACTTACTCTCCCATCCAAGTAGGCTCCCATAGATACTTTCTCTGCAGTAGACTCAGCATGAATATCCAATAGAATACCACTATAGTCCTTAGGGTTTATGGATCGAAGAAACGCATCTATCTCTCTAAAAGGCTCACTTATCGTTCTTTCGTTCATCCCCCCCCAACCTAAAAGGTTCAAAATCAACAATTTCCCTTTCTTCCCCAAATCAACCTCACCATAGCCTTTTCCGGGGAGATCATCCGGATAATTCAATGGTCTTATTATCGGGAAATCACTCTCCAAAATATCCTCAAAGCCAGGTTTTTTCCAAACGTGGTTCCCAGAAGTCATAAAATCTACCCCATAGGACATCACTTCCCTGAGAGTTTTTTCCGTAATTCCCTTTCCATGAGCGATGTTTTCGACATTAGCAATAACTAGATCAACACCCTTTTGTTTACGTAATTTGGGTAACACCTCCCCTACCGTCTGTCGGCCAGGACTTCCACATATATCCCCTATAAATAATATTTTCATATTTTAAAACATTTAAAAATATTAATTAGCTACATCAACTGCCCTGTTCTCTCTAATCACCGTCACTTGAATTGTTCCAGGATATGTCTGGGTTTCCTTAATTTTGTCTGCAATATCCTTGGACATTACCGTTGCTTCCTCATCTGAAACTTGATCTGGTTTTACAATCACTCTTATTTCTCTCCCTGCATGAATAGCATATACTTCCTCAATTTTATCATTCCCAACTTCCTTAGCAACATTCTCTATACCTTCAACTCTCTTAATATATGATTCATAGCTATCCCTACGAGCACCAGGCCGAGCACCAGAAATTGCATCAGCAATGTGTACAATCATAGCTTCAACAGATTGAGGTTCTACATCTAAATGATGCGCTTCAATAGCATTTACTAAATTTTCTGGCAATTCATATTTCCTCGCAATTTGCCCAGATATATCATAGTGAGGTTTATCAATCTTATGTGTTAAAAGTTTTCCAACATCGTGTAAAAGACAAGCTTTTTTAACAAGTTCTGTATCTGCACCAATATTATTTGCAATAACAGAACCTATCCGAATTACCTCAATAGTATGATCCATAAGGCTCTGCCCATAACTAGATCGATATTTCATTTTCCCTATAAGCTTGATTAATCCTGGATCAAGACCTCCCCAATCAGCCTCTTCTGCTAATGCCATACCATTCTTCTTAATCTCTTGAGCAATCTCCTTCTTAGCTTTATTTACTTCCTCTTCTATTGAACCTGGATGTATTCTCCCATCTTTTATCAATTTATTAAGTGCCACTTTAGCTATTTCTCTCCTCAAAGGATCGAAAGATGACACACCAATAGAATTTGGAGCTTCGTCAACTATAATATCTACCCCTGTAGCTTTTTCAAAAGACCTAATGTTCCTTCCATCTTTACCAATAATTCTACCTTTAACAGCCTCATCCTCAAGTTCAATAACTGAAGTAGTAGTTTCAGAAACGTAATCTGTTTCAATGCTCTGCATCGTATCAACCAAAATCTCCTTTGCCTTTTCTTGAGCAATATCTTTGATTTCCTTCTCAGTCTCCCTTATTTTCTTAGCTTTATGATCAACTAGATCTTCCTCTACTTCTTTCATAAGCTTTTCCTTTGCTTCCTCCCGTGTTAAATTGGATATTTTCTCAAGCTCCTTTTTTAATTTCACTCGAGAATCTTCAAGTTGTTTTTTAACGCGCTTAATAAATTCCTGTTCCTTTTCAAGATTACTAGACTTTTCATCCAGCATTTTAGATCTTTTATTTATAGCTTTTTCTCTCTCCAAAAGCATATTCTCCTGCTCAGCAGATTCTTTTCTTACTTTTTTAGAAAGTTTCTCACTTTCCTCCTTTATATTTGCAGCTTCTTCCTTGGCTTTTTGGATAGTTTTTTCAGCTTCTTTTTCAGCTTCTTCAAGCATTTCTTTTCTCGATATACTAGCATTATTCAGCTTTAAATAACCTAGTACCAAAGCAATACCCAAAACTAAGCCAAGAAACAGATATAATACTGTTTCCATAATCTCAGTCCTTAAATTTTAAATAAACACCAGTAGAAAGATATGTTTTGAAAGAAAAATATAGAAAATCATCGAAGAATCTCCGCAGCTCGGAGCGGTTGACTTTCTGTATACTTTAAACTTCTAATTTTATTCAAATTCATTTTCATTAAAGCTCAATTTAATTTTTTTTCTTCTGCACTCGTATAAAAATCAAGCTCTCTATCTACTGGACTTCGCAATTTTATCATTATTGTATAATTTTTACCAGTTAGAAAAATTATCAGGTCGACACCAAAAAAGCATAAAAGACGGAAAAAGTCCATAAAGAAAAAGATACTACACTTTTAGAGGAAAAAACAAAAATTTTATAAGCTAATCAATCTATCCTTAAAGTAATCCAATAACTCTCCAAGCTTTACTCTATTCTGTTCAGTAGTATCTCTATCGCGTATAGTCACATCATCATTATCTAAACTGTCAAAATCTACTGTGACGCAATATGGAGTCCCTATTTCATCTTGTCTTCTATACCTCTTACCAATATTCCCGTTATCATCAAACTCACATACAAAATGCTCTTTTAAAATATCAAAAACTTCTCTTGCTTTCCCTACCAATTCTTCACGATTCCTTAGAAGAGGAAAAACAGCTATTTTTACAGGTGCAAGGTCCCTAGGAAATTTTAAAACTACTCTAGATGTATCTGAGACTTCTTCTTCGGTATAGGCTGCACAGAGTGATGTTAAAACACACCTATCCAAACCAAATGTAGGCTCAATTACATGTGGTACATATTTTTCTCCTGAAAAAGGGTCAGTATATGAAAGATCTTTCTTTGAATACTTAGCATGTTGAGTCAAATCGAAATCCCCTCTATGTGCTAAACCAAATAGTTCATCAAAACCACCAAAAGGATAATTATACTCAACATCAACTGTTTTCTTTGAATAATGTGATAATTTAGATTCAGGATGTTCATATCTTCGCAAATCTTCTTTTTTTGCTCCTAGAGATTGCGCAAATTCCTCTTGTTTTTTAAGCCATTCTTCAAAAATACTCTCCCAATCAGCTTCGGGATGTATAAAATATTCAATTTCCATTTGTTCAAATTCCCTTACTCTGAAAATAAAGCTCTTAGCGACAATCTCATTACGAAAAGCTTTACCTGTTTGAGCTATACCAAATGGGACTTTAACACGCAGAGAATCTATGATATTTTTAAAATCCAAAAAAATTGCTCCAGCAGTCTCAGGTCTTAAATAGACTTCCCCATCAAATCCATTCATCTGAGTCTTAAACATCATATTTATTTCACGAATATCAGTCCAATCCTTCTTACCACATTGAGGACACTTAATCTCTTCTTCTTGTAATTTTTTGTTCATTCCATCCAAATCCCCTTCCATATCTTCTCCAATAGCCTCTTGGATTAAGTGATCAACCCTAAAACGATATTTACAAGCCTTACAATCTACCATTGCATCATTAAAACCTTCCGTATGACCAGAAGCCTCCCAAACTTTGGGATGTAAAATTATTGGTCCATCCATACCAACCATATCTTCCCTGTTCTCAACAAATTTTCTCCACCATAATTTCTCAATATTATTTTTCAACGCAGTCCCATATGGACCATAACTATATGAATTAGCTAAACCACCATAAATCTCCGAACACGGGAAAATAAAGCCTCTTCTTTTACATAAGGAGACTATTTTCTCCATAGTATTGTTCTGTTTGTCTGACATAAAATCTCTTTTAAAAAAATATTTTAAAGACCCTCAACAAACCTTTGATAAAACCTAAGATTATGAATCGTTGCTAGAGTATATCCTGTTGGTTCCTTTATTTTCAACAAATAATTTATATATGCCCTAGAATAGTTAACACAAGCTTCACAATCACAAGTAGAATCCAAAGGATTTTGATCATAAGCATATTTTGCATTAGTTATTTTCAAAAGATAATTCTCTTCATCAAAAGAATAAAGGCTTCCATGTCTAGCATTTCTTGTAGTAAGGACAGTATCAAATACTGTATATCCCATATTCACACATTTGCGTATATCTTCAGGTTTCCCTGCTCCCATAACATAACGAAACTTATCCTTCGGTAAGTATTGCACAACAGTTTCCAATTCATTCACAACTAAATTCCCTCCCCCATCGATGACATAACCCCCAAAATTGTATCCATCAAAGTCCATATCTACAAGTTGTTTGGTACATTCTTCACGTAAATCTAAATAGCCTGCACCTTGTACAACACAACTTAATAATTTTTGAGGATAATCTACCTTTCTTTTCTCAAAATGTTCCTTACATCTTACAGCCCACCTAAGAGTCCTATCTACCGATATTTTAGCTTCTTTTTTAGAAATATCTGTAAACCTACAATCATCTAAACAAACTAAAACATCTGCTCCTATAGCTAATTGAATATCTATTGAAGCTTCTGGAGTCAAATCATATTGTTTACCATCCACAGGAGCTTTAAATGTTACTCCATTTTTATGTATTTTACCTTTCCATTTCCCTGAATGAATTAACGAATACACCTGAAAACCACCAGAATCCCTTACAACATACCCATTCCAATTCATAATATTTTTGATTCCTTGCAAAGCTTCTAATTTATCCACCCCAAGATTTATAAGCAGATGCAATGTATTAACCACTATACCCTGGATACCAGTAGATTTGAGCTGCTGGGTTGTCAAAAATTTAATAGCCCCTTTGGTAGCATCTGGAAGGAAGATATTATTCTTTCCGAAATCCCTGACTTTCATAGTACTTTAGCATGGAAGTAAAAATGTCCCTGAGAGCCCTTTGAGGTTGCCATCCAAGTAATTCCTTAGCTTTGCTCGAATCTGCAATAGATATTGGGATATCACCCTCCCTTGGTTCCTTGATCTCATATTTTAAATTTTCCCCAACAACCTCTTCAAAAGTTTCTATTAATTCAAGTAAACTATAACCTTCTTTCGTGCCTATATTAAAGATATGAAATCCTTCATTTGATTCCAAAAACTCCAAAGCTTTAAAATGGGCCTCTACTAAATCCAAAATATGAACAAAATCACGCACAGGAGTACCATCCTTTGTATTGTAATTATTCCCATAAATCTCCAAATCTACATCTTCCTGGAAATAAGCTCTCAAAATCGAAGGGATTATAGCTGGAGAATGAAGATCGTCACCAAATAACCCTGAAGATATGTTACCAGCAACATTAAAATATCTTAGAGAAACACAATTAACCCCCTTTGTATTACAAACATCTTTCAAGATGTTTTCAGTAAATAATTTAGATTTTGCATAAGGAGAGATTGGATTAGTACTTTCACTCTCTACTATCGGAACATTTTCAGTATCACCATAAACAGCAGAAGAAGAAGAATAGACAAACTTTTTTACATTATGATTAACTGCCCATTCTAATAGCTTAGCAGTACCACAAACATTATTTTGATAATATTCGTCTGGCTTTTCAAAAGATTCTGGGACTGATTTGTAAGCTGCAAAATGTATAAGTCCGTCAATTTCACACCTAATCTTTATATCATCTAAATTATCCATTAAGCTATGCTCTATAATTTGCAACTTCTTATCTGTATGCTTCTGAATTTTCTCCAATCTTTCACGAGTTGAAGTAGAAAAATTGTCAATAACAAAAACGCGATAACCCCTCTGCAATAAATCAAAAACCATATGTGAACCTATATATCCACCACCACCTGTAACAACTATATTCTTCATTAATATTATTGGTATAATGTTATATACTTATCTCTGATTATATAGAAAAATATTTATGATTAAAACATTATTTCTGGGCTCAAATTTCGAGGCTCTAGAAACATTAAAATTTTTAAACGCTCAGAAAGACTTCAAGGTAAAAGGTGTAGTAACACAACCAGATAAACCAATAGGTAGGTATAAGGAGGTAAAAGAGACCTTAGTAAAAGAATATGCTTTAAATCATAACATTGAAGTATTTTATACAAACAATGAAGAATATAAATACAGAGAGATTTTAGATTATTTACAACCAGAACTTATTGTATGTAAATCTTTTGGTGAAATAATACCAAATTTTGCTCTAAAATATCCTAAATATGGTGCAATTAATATACATTTTTCATTACTACCAAAGTATAGAGGAGCTGTACCAATCCAAAAGGCCATTTTAGATGGAGAAAAGAAAACAGGTATCTCGATTACAAAAATGGGGCCTAATCTAGACGAAGGAGACATATTGGCTCAACAAGAAATAGACATTTTACCTAACGATACAAATGAATCTTTAAGGAAGAAGTTGGTTAAGAAAGCCCCCAGTTTGTTAATTCAGACTCTAAGGAAGTGGATAAACAATGAAATAACACCGATAAAGCAAAATAGTAGTCAAGCTACATATTGCTGGAAAAGGGATATTAGTAAAGAGAAGGCACAAATATTTTGGAAAGAGTATACTGCAGATTACATTGACCGTCTTGTAAGAGCATTTATACCATGGCCAGTTGCCTGGACTGTAATAAACGGTAAAAAAGTTAAAATTTTCGAAGTGGAAATAATCAGAGAAGAGCCACTGCGTCCTGGAGATTTTGGTTACGATCAAAAAAATCTTCTCATTGGAACTAGAGATGGAGTTATCAACGTTAAAAAGTTACAGGTGGAAGGCAAGAAGGCTATGAATACGTCGGAGTTTCTAAAGGGAACAAAGGTGGTAAGCATTCAATAAGCCGGATTCTGTATAACAGTGGTTATTTATCTTTGCAGCTCTCTGGCTTTGCTCCAGGTGGGGGTTGCCACGCATCTACCAGTTACCCAGCAGACCGGTAGTCTCTTACACTACCATTTCACCCTTACCGATTTTTCTTCAAAAACCGGCGGTATAACTTTCTGTTGCCCTTTTATCCGGAAGATTACTCCCCCCCAACTTTCGTTGGCACCTACCTCAATAATGTTTGAGGCGGACGTGGAGTCCGGACTTTCCTCTTGAAACTTTTAAAGTTCCAAGCAACCACTTAGAATACTTACCACCTAGTACCATATTATATCATGCTTTCCCATAACAAATCATCCCTTCCAAAATGTCCGTTTATCGACAAATCGGCATAAATAGGTCTCAGAAGATCTAAATCCTCTACAATATCAGAAGTATTAAAAGAAAAGTTTTCATATAGCATATTAATTAATTCATTTTTTTCATACGAACTGGTCTCGTAAGTATCAACATCTATTAGTATAGGTTCAATTAATCCAATAGAATAGCTAATCATTACTTCACACTTTTCTGCCATACCTTGCTCTACGATGTATCTAGCAGCTTTTCTTGCTATAAGAGAGCCCGTTCTATCTATTTTGAAAGGGTCTTTACCTGAAAACGTATTTTCACCAAATCTAGAAAAACCGCCGTAAGTATACATTTCCATTTTATGACCAGACATCCCCAACTCCACAAGAGGGCCACCAAGATTAAAGCGTCCTGCTGTATTTATCAAAATCTTACTATTAGCATCTAAATATCCCTTACAAACAGGGTTGATTATATTCTGAATAATTTCCATTCTAAGCCATTCTTCATCAACTTCTGCTAAATGTTGAATCGCTAAAACTATAGTATCTACTCTCTTGGGATTATCATCCTCATACTCTGCAATTACCTGCACTTTACCATCAATACCTATACCATCAATTATTTCAGCTAATCTTACCTCCTTGATTCTTTGAGCAATTTTCCACGCTATATTTAGAGACAAAGGGATATAATTTTCTTCATTTATAGCAAAACCATAAACCGTAGCAATATCTCCAGCTCCCTGGCCTTTATCTTTGTTTGCACTAACTCCCCGAATAATATCTTGAGATTGTTTTTTAAAATATGTCTCCACATTAACTTTGTAACCGTCTAGCCCATATTCCTCTCTTGTATATCCAACCAATTTTAGAGTATCACGAACTATCTCATTAACAGAAAACTTGGGCTTGCTACTAACTTCACCGGCTAAGATAACCTTATCTTTAGTCAACATCGCTCCAATATCCACACTCACCGCACTATCTTCACATATATATTGATCCAGAACCGCATCAACCAAAATATCACAAACTCTATCAGGATGGCCTTCCAATACAACTTGACTCGAAACAAAGTTAGACATAACTTTATTATATAAAATAACTCGTATTTAGATAATAACATATTATGAAGATTTTACATTGATTCCATAAAATATTCACCGTCCAACTCTTCAAAAGCATAAAAATTATGCCATCTTTCTAAAGCTTCATTAAACTCACGCGTTATTTCCACCAAACTTTTTTCATAGGGATGATATGCCAATATTTCTTGGTACAAAGATTTTAAAGCTCTGCGGTTTTCCTTTTTACTTAGACCTATTAACCCGGGAGAATTTTTAAAAAGATAATGATGCGCATAATGTTCGATATCAGTTACCAATATTCCCCTATCGACATCTGTATAAGAATCATCTTTACTGTGGTCAAGGTGAGCAGCATGCAAGAATCTACTTTCCTCACCACTTAGCTCACTTCTAAAACCTGCCCTAATTTTTATTTCCGCTTTTGCATTGGAACGAAAAGCCATCAAAACTGCGATTAAAATCTTATTAATGAATAATAACTATCTCTTTGAAAATTGCGGGCTCTTTCTAGCCTTAACCCTATCATACTTCTTACTTTCAGGCATTCTAGAATCTCTTGTCACAAGACCCCATTTCCTTAGCTCGGGTTTCAACGCAGGATCATTTTTATATAATGCCCTAGCCAACCCAAGTTGGATTGCCTCCAACTGCCCTGTTGAGCCACCACCTTTAACTTGTACAGTAATATAGTACTTACCTTCTAATCCTGTAACTTTTAACGGTTTTAATAATTTATGCACTTTATGTTCACTAGTAAAATATCCATCTAGAGGTTTCCCATTGATGCTAGAAGCAGACTTTCCAGTATAAAGTCTAACTCTCGCAACAGCTGACTTTCTTCTTCCAACAGCCTCTATATAATCTTTCTTTTTATTCACATCTGTATACTTTACAATTTAAAAACTTCAGGCTTTTGAGCCTCGTGAGGATGTTTTTCCTCTTCGTACACAAATAACCTTTGCATTCTATTATCTCGTAATTTATTTTTAGGCAGCATTTTTTTAACAGCATTTTCTATAACAAAATTAGGGTTCTTACTCATTTGTTTATCAAAAGTTATTTCCTTAAGACCTCCAGGATAACCGCTATGTCTGTAGTATTTTTTCTTCTTCTCCTTTCCTCTGGTAAGCTTAACCTTACTGCTATTCAAAACTATCACAAAATCTCCACAATCTACATTGGGTACCTGTTCAACTTTTTCTTTGCCAATTAACAAAGAAGCTATTTCTGTTGCCACTCTACCTAAAACTTTGTCTTTTACATCAACTACATACCATTTACGATTAATATCCTTAGGTTTTGTCCAATCCGTTTTATATTTCATATATTAAAAATTAAAATTTATCAACTATATTCCAGATCTTCTTCTTGCTTTTTCTTTTTTGCTGAACTGACCTTTTAGCTTTGTATTTGCTTTATTCATGAAATCTTTATCGACTTTCTCTTTGTCTTCATCCTTTTCTACTATTCTTTCGGGTTCTTTGCTTTCCGTTTTCTCTTGTTTCTTTGATGCAGTAGGTTTTTTACTCTGTTTTGATTTGGGCTTATGCTCATCAAAAACATTTTCATAACCAGATAAAAATAGTTTCGAAATTTCAGCAGCATCACCATCTCTAAAGCCAATACGTACGATTCTTACCTTACCTTCACCTTCTTTAATATACTTGCGCGCATTATTAACAAGATCCTTTTTACCAAGAACTGCATGCATATCTCTATTAGCTTCAAGAGTCTCTTTCCCTATACCATTTAAAAATTCTTCAACTTTACTTTTGAGCATCTTAGCTTTAGGTGTTGTAGTAGTAATATACCCATAAGTAAATATTGAGCGTAGCTGATTCCGTTTCAAAGCTTCCCTGTGAGCTTTTCTCCTGCCTAATTTTTTTCTGATACCCTTTTTAGCCATTACTCATTCTTCACTTCAATATTATATTGCTTTAAAACCTCATAAATCTCATTAAATGATTTATTCCCAAATCCTGGCAAAGTCAAAAGAGACTGTCGAGTAGCATTTCGAAGATCCCCAATCGTCTTATACCCTCCTGAAATCAAACCTGTTTTTGTACGCTTAGAAATCTGCAAATCCTCAATTTTCCAAGCATCTAACTCATCCTCAACTTCCTCGGGATCTTCTAACGTATCAATCACTCTAGAAGACTCAGCTCTCTCCGCAACTTCATCTACAGGCACCCCAAGAGCAGCCATTACCTTACCTGCAAAATCTTGAAGAATTTCACTAGATTTTAGTAAAGCAGCCTGAGGAGTTATACTTCCGTCTGTTTCTAATGTGAAAACCACGCTATCCAAATTCATCTGCTGTCCCTTTCTAGCTTGCAAAACATCATATGTTACATTAACAACTGGAGTAAAATCGGCATCTAGTTTAAAAACACCCTTTTCATTACGATTGTCTTCTTCTACCTCACGATAACCTATACCTTTCTCAACAGTCATTTCAATATCTAATTTGGCGGCTTTATCAGTTAAATGAGCTATAACCGCATCCTTGTTCATAACATCAACACCACCAACTGTTTTTACATCTTCACCTTTTACAATTTTTTCTCCCTTTGCCTCTACCTTACAAACTTGTGGTTCATCTGATTCTATTTTAAATTTCAAACCTTTAATATTTAACAAAATTTCCAAAACATCTTCTTTAAGACCATCCATTGCAGTATATTCATGCTCTACACCATCTATCTTCACTTGAGTTACAGCTCCACCTCCTAAGCTGCCTAACAATATCCTTCTCAAAGAATTTGCCAATGTATGACCATATCCTCTAGGCAAAGGAGAAATTTCATATAAGCCTTTGTAACCATCTTCTTCTTTTATTTTTACTTTAATATCTTTAAATTCCATAATTAAAAATTAATCAAATTAAGTTAATATTATTATATTATCTAGAGTAAAACTCAATAATTAGATTTTCTTTAATCCCTTCATCAATATCTTCTCGAGTAGGAACTTCTAAAACTTTAACAACCACTTTATCCTTCTCTAACCAATTGGGCACTTCAAAATAACTTTCTTGAGGAAGCAAATTAAGTTCTTTCAACCTTATTTCATCCCCCTTTTTTAATTGATATGAAGGGATAGAAACCGTTTTACCATTTACTTCAATATGTTTATGACTTACATATTGCCTTGCTGCTCCACGAGAAATAGCTAAACCAGAAACATATACAACATTATCCAATCTTAACTCTAACAGTTTTAATAATTCAAAGCCTCTATCTGTGTTATAGATTTTTGATAGCCTCTCCGCTTCATGATACAAGTTTTTAAACTGCTTTTCTCTCAAACCATACATTCTTTTTACTTTTTGTTTTTCTCGTAATTGTTTACCGTAATCTGACAACCTAACTCTCGCTTTATTTCCATGTTGCCCAGGAGGAAATGGACGCCTTTTAACACCAGCTTTATCTGAAAAAGATCTTGCACCCTTTAGATGCAAATTCACTCCTTCTCGCCTACTTAATTTTTCCTTCGCTCCTGTATATCTACCCATTGAGCAAAAAATTAAAATTTATTTTACTTCCTAGGCCTTTTCCTAGGTGTACAACCATTATGTGGTATACCAGTTTTATCTACTAACGTGGTTACTCTTATTCCAGCAGAATCTATACCTTTAATAGCTGCGTTTCTACCTGCACCTGCACCTTGAATATATGCTTTCACTTCCTTTAAACCATATTTCTTATTTGCCTCAAGAGCAGCTTCCTTAGCAGCCTTGGTCGCAGCAAAAGCCGTGCTTTTCTTAGAACCCTTAAAACCAAGTCTGGAAGGTCCTCCCTGAACTAAAGTATTCCCCTCCTTGTCAGCAATAGTAATAACAGTATTATTGAACGTAGCCTTCACCGAAACTATTCCAGAACTTATATTCTTTTTTGATTTACTTTTTTTCTTCTTTTCAGGTTGTTTATCTTTAACCACTTTATACTATATATTTAAATAATATCTAAATTTTAGCTGCCTTCTGCTTTAAACCTCCAACAGCCAAACCTCTTCCTTTTCTTGTTCTAGCATTGCACTTTGTTCTTTGTCCTCGCACTGGTAATCCTAGCTTATGCCTAAGTCCCCTATAGCAGCGAATATCTTTCAATCTTTTAATACTCCTAAATCTTTTTTGCTTTAACTCACCTTCTACCTCATAATTTAACTCTATTTCTTTTCTTAGTAAAGCTAGCTCGTCCTCAGATAAATCCTTGACTCTCCTATCTCCATCTAACTTTGTTTTTTCAATAACCGATAAAGCATGTCCCTTTCCTATACCGTATATATAGGTTAAGGCAATCTTCAACTTTTTTTCATTTGGTATTTCAACTCCTGCTACTCTTGCCATAAAAATTTAAAACAAATTTAATTAACCTTGCCTTTGCTTATGTCTTGGATCTCTTTTACAATAGACATAAAGTCTTCCCTTTCTCCGCACAACATAACAACGCGGACATCTTTTTGTAACAGATGCTTGAACTCTCATAAATTACTTATATCTATATACTATACGTCCCCTCTCTTTATCATACGGGGTCAATTGTAATCTCACCTTGTCTCCTTCCAAAATACGAATATAGTGCATTCGCATTTTTCCCGACAGATAACCAACAACCTCACGTGTCTTATCTTCAAACGCGATTTCTACAACAAACTGCGTATTAGGTAAACATTCCTTTACAACCCCATCCACTTCAATAACTTTTTTACTTTCCTTTTCCATATTTAAACGTAAAACACAGCTCTAAATAATACTAAATCAAAAATCCTGTGGATTATAGCAAAGTACACCCAACAACGCAATTTTTGCAACCCAGCACCTTAAAAAGAGTGCAGAGATGTTAACATTTTTCCTTTAAAATGTCCACTATTTCGCCATGAATCTCTTGTATGGATCTTGACCCATCTATTTCAACAAAAATGCCCCTTGTCTTGTATTTCTCCAAAATAGGTTCTATCGTCCTATTATACTCCTCTAAACGACGTTTAATAGCCTCTGGTTTATCATCCTCCCGAACAAATAAACTTCCTCCATCATCATTACAAATACCATAATTTCTCTCCCTGTTATATTTTTCATGGTAAACCCTACCACAGGCCTCGCAAGTTTTTCTCAAAGACATTCTCTCTACGGCTTCTTCCTCAGATATTTTGAGATGCAAAAATAAATCTAAACTCCTTCCGTAATCTTTCAAAAGTTCATCCAACAAATCGACTTGGTCAGGTGTTCTTACAACAGAAACAAAAAACCAATTTTTTTTTGTATCATAAGTCGAAACCCAATCCTTTAAAAGCTGATATGTCAATTCCGAAGATACAAAATCACCCTTATTTATACTATCACGAACATCTTTATTCGAATCTGCCAAAGAACGAAACATATCCCCAGTACCTATCTTTTCAAAATCAAATTGATCTTTTAACAAATCAACCTGAGTATCCTTTCCAGAGCCAGCTGGACCATGAATCAATACGGTTAAAGGCATAATAATAAAATATCAAATATACTTATCATAGCTTCTAACAACCATTAAAGCTTCATATTTCCTCTTCATCTCCAAACATACTGATACAGCAATTAACAAGCCTGTACCGGATATAAGCATTGTTTGTATAATACCTACATGAACTAATATGTTTGGTAATATGGCAATCAAACCCAAAAACAAAGCTCCAACTGTAGTTAATCTAAAAGAGACTTTTCTTAAATATTCAGCAGTAGCTCTTCCTGGTCTAATTCCTGATATAAATGCTCCTTGTTTTTGAAGATTCTCAGCCAATTCCTGTGTATTAAAAACTATAGTTATATAAAAGAAAGAGAATCCTACAACAAAAAGAAATATTGTCAAATTTTCTATATAAGGATTTGCTAAAAGATAAAGCATAGTACTTGCTTGTTCAGTAAAAATCTCTCTGGCAACAAAAAATTGTGCTATCAACTGCGGGAAAGAAACAAGAGACATAGCAAAAATAACAGGTAAAACACCAAATTGAATCAATTTAATAGGTAAGTAATTTTCCATCGAAGCACCATTCTTCCCGCGTCTAGAATATAATACCTTAATCCTCCTTTCACCCTGATTCACATAAACAACAGCAGCAAATATCAAAGCAAAAATAATTATAACAACCGTTCTTTCAAGTGTATCCATATATTGAAAATTCTGGATTAAACCACTCGGAAGCATTGAAACGATACCAGCAAAAATCAAGAAAGAAATACCATTACTTAAACCACTTTCAGTTACCAACTCACCCAACCACATCATAACCATAGCTCCACCCGTCAAAGTTATAGCCATAGCCAGAAGCTCTAAAGGAGCTAACTCTCCAACCAAACCAAAACCCCTAAGAGTCGAATAAATAACAAAAGATTGCATAAAAGCCAAAGGTAGGGCCAAATACCTAGTATACATATTAATTTTTCTTTGTCCTTGAGATCCCTCCTTCTTTATCTCTTTCAACTTCGGAACAACAGCAGACAAAAGTTGGAATATAATTGATGCATTAATATATGGAATTAAACCAACCGCTACCAGAGAAGCTGTTTCTAAAACTCCCCCTGATACAGTAGAGACAACTTCAAAAAACCCACTTTGAGCAAACAACTCTTCCAAAGCCTCTCTCGGGATTCCAACTACAGGTACGGTAGCAAGTAATCTAAATATTACAAAAATTAAAAGAGTAAAAAGAATCTTCTTTCTAATTTCTGCAGATCTCATAAAAGAATTATAAAACGCTTTTATACCCTCTAACATGTTTCTAAACAACCTTTTTCAAATATTACTCCAATTCACCTCCAGCCTTTTCAATAGCCTCACGGGCAGACTGTGAGGTTTGTATACTCTGTACCACAATCTTCTTATTTAACTGCCCCTTGCCTAATATCTTAACACTACTATCTCTCTTTCCAATAAGCTTTTTCTCTTTCAATGTATCTATATTAACCTTCTCGCCTGATTTAAAACATCTATCTAAATCAGACAGATTGACCGCAGTATACACAACCTTGTCTTTCTTTTTAAAACCCCTATACTTAGGAGTCTTTCTATGGAAAGGGCGGTCACCTCCTGCAAATAACGCCATGGATTTGTGTCCACTTCTAGACTTCTGCCCTTTCTCACCACGACCAGATGTATGCCCACCAACACCAGAGCCATATCCACGTCCAACTCTCTTACCGACATATCTTCGTTTCTTACGTTTTGGTATTTTTTCCAGTTTCATTCTTATCAGATTTCTTTATATTATCTTTTTTAACATTATTAGGTTTCCTTCTGGTTTTTGATCTCTTCTGAGTTTCCACTTTTCTACTTTGCTTCTTGCTTTTCTTCTTCTTCTCCTTCTCCTTCTCCTTTTTCTTCTTATCTTCTTTTTTCTTCCTTTCTTTATCTAACTCTTCTTTCAAACCAATCCTCTCCTTCATTTTATTCATTTTGTCTAACACCCTTTCATTTCTTAAGGATTTTAACGCTTCAAAAGTACAATAGGTGTTAGCCACAAGATTATTTGACCCGAGAATTTTTGCATAGACATTTTCCACTCCAGCCAATTCTAATACAGCTCTAGCCGAAGGACCTGCAATAATCCCTGTACCTGGTCTCGCTGGTCTTAACAATATCTTTGCTGCACCTTCCTTCATAAGAACCTCGTGGGGTATTGTATCACCCACCAATTGAACCTTTTTCATATTTTTAGTAGCA
Organism: Candidatus Dojkabacteria bacterium; assembly: GCA_003554185.1. Taxonomy (GTDB): domain Bacteria; phylum Patescibacteriota; class Dojkabacteria; order SC72; family T1SED10-24; genus T1SED10-24. The sequence continues at coordinate 19,780 of PWFU01000101.1, read as the reverse complement.
ACGTTAACCCCTTTATTTATCGCACTACGAGTATCATTTCCCCTACCCAAACCTACACCTACTAAACCTTTTCTGTCACCAGCTACTACAATAGCACTAAACCTCAACCTCTTAGCCCCAGAAGTAACTTTTGCTACCCTACGAATATCAACTGTTCTAGTTTCATATTTTGAATTATTTTTATTATCCTTAAACATAAGACTTTTTTATAAATTAGACAATTATACCCTCTTCTCTAAGAGTTTCAACCATTACTTTTACAACTCCCGCATATTTGTATCCGCCCCTATCAAAAACTATTTTATCTATTTTCTTCTCTTTTAATTTTTTGGCAAAATTCTTAGCCAACTCAACAGCAGCTGCCCTATTTTTACCTCCCTTTAGAGAGAAATACACCTTCCCCTCATCATCATTTGCAACTCCTAGATAAACATACTGGTTACTTCTAAAAACAAACCCCCTTGGTCTTTCAGAAGTTCCTTTTAACTTCTTCCTGATATGCATTTTCCTTTTTTTTCTTGTTTTTTGTTTCCCCTTCATTAATAAATATATATCAATTAAGCTCCAACTTTTTTAGGACTTTTCCTCCTAACATTTTCACCTTCATATTTAATACCTTTTCCTTTGTAAGGTTCAGTCTTCCTATATTCACGTATCTGGCTAGCTACACGCCCAACTAATTGTTTATCCGAACCTTTTACAATTATAGTAGTATCATCTGGCACTTCAAAAACTATACCCTCAGGTGGCTCAACAATAATTGGGTGATTCCAACCAAGAGACATTTCCAAAGTTGTCCCATCTAATTTAGCTCTATATCCAACACCTGATAATTCCAATTTCTTTTGAAACCCTTTGGCTACACCTTCAATATTATTAGCTATCAAAGATCTCACAGTTCCCCATAAGGCATGAATTTTATTATTCTCAACCTTCTTAATAACAACAATTTCATCATCCTTTATTTCCACATCCACCCCATCAGGTAAAGTTAATTCCAAATTACCTTGAGGACCAGAAAATAAAAGTTTTTTATCTCCTTTTTCCACTTTAACTCCTTCTTCAATTTTGACAGGTTCAGATCCTATTCTAGACATAAAAGTTACCAAACATTACAAATATATTCACCACCTATGGATTTAGATTTGGCTAAAGCCCCTGTCATTAACCCATGTGATGTACTAATAATAGCGATACCTCGACCATTCATAACAGGTTTGATATCTGAAGCTTTTACATAAATTCTCTGCCCTGAACTACTCACTCTCTTAAAATTCTCCACAACAGGCTCTCCTTCCTTGTAATAAGGTTGAACTAAGACATCATAGTCCCTAATCTCGTAATCGAAGATCATTTTTTCCTTTTTTAAAATTTCCAACATATCAATTATAACCCTGGATTTTGGAACTATAACATCCTTCTTTCTTCTCATTATTCCATTTTGCATTCTTGCTAAAAAATCTGCAATTATATCGTTTACCATAATCTACTAATTTAAAGTAATTTACACATTAGATTTTCTTACACCAACTAATTCTCCTTCATGAGCTAAATTTCTAAAACAGATCCTACACAAACCAAATTTTCTAATATATCCACGAGGTCTACCACACCTATTACACCTGTTATAAATCCTAGAACTAAATTTAGACGACTTTTTTAACTTTTTCTCTTGTGCTTTTTTTGCTTCAGTTGCCATCTTTTTTAAAAGGAAAACCAAATTTATCTAAAAACGCTTTCGAATTATCGTCGCTATTTCCTGAAATTACAAGAGGAATTTGTAGACTTCTAAGTTTTTGTACTTTATTAGGATCAATCTCAGGAAAAACAACATGATCCTCTATACCAATCGAATAATTCCCACTCCCATCAAAAGATTTTGGAGATAAACCGTGAAAATCTTTAACCCTAGGTAAAGTAATATTCACCAATTTATCAAAGAAATCCCACATTCTATCACCTCTTAAAGTAACTTTCACACCTATTTCATTACCTTCACGAATCTTAAAAGAAGAAACGGCTTTCTTAGCACTAGTTACAACCGGTTTTTGCCCAGTAATCAAAGTCATTATTTCTATCACATCCTCCAAAGCTTGCTTGTTATCTACAGCTTCTCCAACCCCAGAATTAACAACAATTCTTTCCAAATTAGGTACAGCCATAGTGCTCTTAAGCCCTAACTCTTTTTTTAGTTCGTCCCTATATTTATTTTTGTATGCTTCTCTTAATCTGTTCATTATTTATCTTTTTTCTTTGATTTATTAGTTTTATTTTTCGTAGATTTACTACTCTGTTGTTTTTCTTTTTTTTCTTCTTTTTCTTCAAAGTTAATATCTACACTTTTACTACACTTTTTACATACTCTACCCTTCTTTTTAGCATTCCTATTAATTCCTATCCTTGTAGTTTTTTTGCAAGCAGGGCAAACCAACATAACCTTGGAAGCCTTCATTGGCTTTGCAATATCAACTATCTCCGATTGCCTCGTTTTACCATCTCCCTTCACATGTCTCTTGTATATATTTGCGCCTTCTACGACAACTTTTTGTTCAATTGGTAAGACATCTATAACCTTCCCTTGAACGCCAGCGTCTTTACCATAAAGAACTTTTACTGTATCTCCCTTTCTTACCTTCATAATACCTCCGGTGCTAAAGAAATTATTTTATCAAAACCTTTTTCTTTTAATTCCCGAGCAATAGGACCAAAAATACGTGTAGCCTTAGGCAACTTTTTATTTTCATCTATTAACACTACAGCATTATCATCAAATTTTATATACGTCCCATCATCCCTTCTCTGCTCTTTCTTTGTCCTAACAACAACCCCTTTTTCTACTTGATGTTTTTTTATAGCTCCTCTAGGGATTGCTTTTTGTACAGACAAGACCACCACATCACCTATTTTCCCAAATTTAGCATTAGACTTACCTTTTAGCCCTATAATCTTTCCAACTTTGGCACCACTATTATCTGCAATTGTTACTTTTGTATTATTTTGAATCATTTTTTATAACTATATTAAACTACAACCCATTTAACGTGTTTCGAAAATGGTCTACTTTCTTTTATAGTAACAACATCTCCTTCATTCAACTCCTTATCTGTGTGAGCGAAATAAACTTTTCTGTATCCCACAACCTTTTTGTATTTAGGATGAATTCTCTTTGTCTCAACCAAGACCTTAACGGTTTTATCCATTCTATTACCTACAACAACGCCTTCAAATCTTCTTCTATTTTCTTTTTTACTTTTCTTTTGATTCATTTTCTACTTTCCTTTCATTTAAAACAGTGAGTATTCTAGCAATATTTTTCTTTATTCTCAAGGTTTTTCTAACATTTTTTTCTTTCCCAACCTCTATATCCTGCTTTACTTGCTCCAGTTGAGAGCGTAGCTGACCTAACTCTTTCTCTAAATCTTCATCTTTTAATTTTCTTATTTCTTTAATATCCATTATATTTCAAGTTTTTTAACAATCTTAGTTTTTACCGGCAACTTATATGCAGCCAATCTCAATGCCTTCATTGCAAGATCTTCATTTACCCCTGCTATTTCAAACATTACAGTCCCAGGTTTTACAACAGCAACAAAACCTTCTACATCACCTTTTCCTTGCCCCATTTTCGAATTATTCGGTTTTTGAGTATATGGCTTATCGGGAAATATCTTAATCCAAACTTTTCCTTTCCTTTTAGTTGCACAAGCCATTGTTTTTCTAGCTGCTTCAATATGACGCGAACTCACCCAATTACTATCAAGAGATTTTAGACCATAATCACCATACATTACTTCATTATTTGCTGTTGCAACACCACCCATCTTGCCTCTAAATTGTTTTCGATATTTCTGTTTCTTTGGTTGTAACATAATAGAGTGTTATAAAATTACCTTTTTGTCTTTGAATCTTGTTTATTTTCATCCTTATCCTGGGCATGATGAACCCAAACTTTAACACCAAGTAAACCTGCATCTAAAGTTTGAGCTGTTTCTTTTGCATAATCTATATCCGCCTTCAAAGTATGCAAAGGAACAGAGCCCTCAGAAACTTTCATTAAACGCGCCTGACTGCTTCCACCTATTCTACCGGAAACCCAAATTTTTATTCCTTGAGCACCTGCCGCCATAGCTTTCTCCTTAAAACTCATCATCAAGAGCTTCGGAGGTTGCCTTTTTTCTATACCATCAGCAATACTTCTAGCTATTATGCGAGCTGAAGTATCACCTTTCTTTACTTCAGAGATTTTTACTTCTATTGGTTTTTTGAACTTCTCACTCAATTCTTTTTTAACATTCTCTATACCTTCCCCTCCCCTTCCTATTGCAATTCCGGGTCTTGCAACCTTAACTTCTATTTCTATCTTTTGGCCTTGTCTAAGAAGAAATATTGCATCTAACCCAGCTTGTCCAAAAGCTCTTCTAACATCATCTTTGATTTCTAAATCCTCTGCCACGTTACTCCTGTACTGCGAATCTTTTCTAGAAAACCAAGATGCTTTCCAATCTTTATTTATTCCTATTCTTAGAGCATTTGCATTTATTTTATGTCCCATAAGTTATTGTTTTATAGATAATTCAATATTTAAATTAGACCTCCTTTTATTTATAGTTGCAACCTTAGCCCTTGATTCAAACCTCACTCTCTTTAACGTAGGAGCCTCATCAACTGTTATAGATGAGATGTATAGTTTAGAATCATCAACACCATCCTTATCTTTTGCGTTTGCAACCGCACTTCTCAAACACTTTAAAACTATACCTGCCCCTTTTTTATTCAAAAACCGCAATATATTATCAGCCCTTTCCACATCTTTCCCCCTCACAACATCGGCCACCAACCTAAGTTTTTGAGGTGATTGGCTGACATTTTTCTGTTGTGCTTTATATATTTTCTTTTCCATAAATTCTATTCTTCAAATCTACCACTTCCTCCATAAACTTTAGAAATTTTTCCTTTCTTCGCATGACCTCTAAATGTCCTTGTCTGGGCAAACTCTCCCAACTTATGTCCTACCATATTTTCCATAATCAAAACGTTTTCATGTTTACGACCATTATGTACCGAAATAGTTAAACCTACCATTTCAGGAGTAATAACACTTCTTCTTGACCACGTCTTGATAGGTGTCCTATCTCCAGTTTCTTTTGCTTTCTTAACCTTTTCTTCAAGCTTTTTATCTGTATATTGTCCTTTTTTTAGTGACCTTGCCATTATACATTTTAAATTATATTATTTTCTTCTTCGCATGTGGTCTTTGTTTAGACCTTCTTCGTTTAATAATCATATTCTCAGTTTTTTTATTCTTTCTCGTCCTCTTGTGCAATTTATGTCCCCAAATATCCTTAGCCTTACCTATAACTCCTTTACCTTCACCACCACCGTGAGGGTGTTGTCCTGGATGCATAGCTTTTCCTCTAACGGATGGTCTCCAACCAAGAAGTCTACGTCTTCCTGCTTTACCATATTTCATATGCATTCTATCTTCATTTCCAATCCTTCCTAGTGTAGCCATACAGTTTACATTTACCAACCTAATCTCACGAGAAGGCATTTTAATTTGCACATATTTACCACTAGAATCTTTACCTTGTGCAATAATTGCATCACCAGCAGAACGGCCATAAACAGCCCCTTTGCCAGGAACACTTTCTACACAATGAACTTCCGAACCAGGAGGGACATTTCCTATTTTCATAGCATTACCCACCGAAATATCAGCTTCCTCCCCCGAGATGACAGTGTCACCTTCCTTAAGATTCTTAGGTGCAATTATATACCTTTTTTCTCCATCTGCATACTGTAACAGAGCTAAATGAGCAGATCTATTAGGATCAAAATAGAATCCAATAACTTTTGCAGGTATATCAAACTTGTCTCTTTTAAAATCCACAACCCTTATTCTCCTTTTAACTCCACCTCCTCTGTGTCTCATAGTTATCCTACCCTGATTGTTTCTTCCAGACTTTTTTCTCTTTGCAATAGTTAATGATTTGGGACCACTATCCTTTCGCAAATGAGAACGGTCCTCAAGTTTAGTACCTCGCAGTGTAGATGTTGTTGGTTTAAAAGCTTTTATACTCATAAATTACTGATTCAAAAATTCATCTATCTTATCACCTTTTTTCAAATGTACAGCGTACTTTCTTTCATCACTCTTTCGATACATCTTTCTTCTTCTCCAATAAATATGTTTTTTACCTGGCTTTACTAAACTATTAACCTTTTCAACCTTTACTTTATACTTATTCTCAATGTATTTTTTTAATTCAATTTTGTTCATTTCCCCCTTTACTTTGAATACATATTTATTCAAATCATTTGCCATTTGATAAGTTTTTTCTGTAATATGCGGTTTTATATCAACATTATTTCTTTTCATTACTCAATCTTTTCTCAATGATTTTAATAGCACTTTCATCAACAATCACCCTATCATTATCCATAGATTGATAAATATTTAAATAAGAGGGTTTAGCCGTTCTAAAAGACTTAATATTCCTAAGAGACATTAAAACATCATCATTATCCGAAACAATCAAGGTCTTTCTACCTCCCGTAATTTTTGAAATATCGTTTCTTAGATTTTTTAGTTTGGTATTCTTCCCAAATTTAACAAAATCTAGAGCATTTTCTCTTAATTTAGAAGATAAAACTGAAGCTACAGCTTTCTTTTTCATCTTCTCATTTATCTTTCTCTTCCAATTTCTACCCGTGGGTGGGAACACTACACCACCCTTAGACCATAACGGAGATCTTATGGAACCTGCTCTTGCTCTACCTGTTCCTTTTTGTCTCCAAGGTTTGCGTCCCCCTCCAGAAACTTCTCCTCTCCCCTTAGCACTTGCAGTTCCCTGTCTTTTGTTTGAATTAAAAACATAAAGTACCTGAGCAATCAAATCAGGGTTCTCTTCAACTTCCCAAACATTTTTATCCAAATCTACTTTTTCACCTGTATCTTTTCCTTTGTTATCCAATAATTTAGCTTTCATCTTCTTTTTGTGCATAAATTAATACAAATTCACCATTTGAACCGGGCACAGTACCAGTAAGCAATAAATAATCATCAACTATATCAACAATCTTCTTGTTCTTCATTGTAATATTTTCTCCACCCATACGTCCTGGCATTTTTTTGCCTCTAAAAACCCTCGCAGTCTGCATCCCTGAACCTATTGAACCGATTGCCCTATGAGAATCTGACTGCCCATGAGTTTTTGGCCCTCCAGAAAAACCCCATCTCTTTACACCACCAGCAAACCCCTTCCCTTTAGATTTGGCTTTTATACAAACCTTATCTCCTACAGAAAAATTTAATGCCTCGATTTTATCTCCAACCTTTAGCTTGGAAATATCATCATTTGATCTAAACTTTTTCGTAAATTTAGGTACAAAACCCAAGCTTTTATACCTTCCTACCTCAGCTTTATTCCCCTTCTTTTTATTAATACCCAATTCAACCATTCCTTCACCTACGTTAGCAACTACACAGTCTGAAGTGTCAATAACAGTAACTGGGATGACCTTACCATCCTCAAGAATACGAGTCATTCCTTTTTTTCTTCCCAAAATAGCCTTCATTTTAATAATATTAAATCATTATTTTTACGGTAACGGCAGATCTATTGAATTTCAACTTCAACACCTGCAGGCATCTGAAGATGTTGTAAAGAGTCTATGGTCTTAGCAGTAGGCTCTACAATATCTATAATCCTTTTATGCGTCCTAACTTCAAAGTGCTCCATAGAACTCCCATATATATGAGGCGATCTATTGACAGTAAACCTCTTTCTTTTTGTAGGTAGCGGTATAGGGCCTGTGACTTTAGCACCAGTCCCTATTGCCGTTTCCATTATGCTTTTCGCAGATCTATCTACGACTACAGAATCATATCCCTGCAACTTCACTCTTATACTTTCTATCTCTTTAACCATAAAACACAAAAAGAGCTAATATTAAACAACATATTAAGAGAGAGGGATTATCCCTCTCTCTCAACATAGCCTACTTGGTAATCTTGGTAATCACTCCTTTTCCTACGGTTTGCCCTCCTTCTCTAATAGCAAAATGCAAACCTTCTTCCAAAGCCACCGAAGATAGCAACTTAACATCAATCTCAGTATTATCACCTGGCATAACCATCTCCACACCCTCAGGTAAGGTGACTTCTCCCGTTACATCCGCAGTTCTTACATAAAACTGAGGTTTGTAACCGCTAACAAAAGGAGTATGGCTACCACCTTCTTCTTTGCTTAGAACATATATCTCTGCCTTAAATTCAGAGTGAGTACTAATCGAACCTTTTTTCGCTAATACTTGCCCTCTTTCAACATCCTCTCTCTTTAGACCTCTTAACAACACCCCGACATTATCTCCAGCTAAACCTTCTTCTAAAGACTTGTTGAACATTTCAACACCAGTTACAGCTGTAGTTTGATTCTCCCTTCCCATACCTAATATATCAACCTCTTCACCAACCTTAACCTTACCTCTTTCAACTCTTCCTGTAACAACTGTACCTCGCCCTTCTATAGAGAAGACATCTTCTATAGGCATGAGGAAATCCTGATCTACAGGTCTCTCAGGCACTGGTATATATTCATCAACCGCTTTCATTAACTCCTTAACTGATTCCAACCCTTCTTCTTCACCTTTTTCAGCCTTCAAGGCATCACCAACGACTATTGGACAATCTTTATCATAACCGTATTTTTCAAGCAAATCTTGAACATCAGATTTAATCAATTCCAAAATTTCCTCATCAGTTTCTCCAAAAGTGTTAATAAATACCAAAATCTTAGGAACACCTACTTGCTTAGCCAACAAGATATGTTCTCTTGTCTGAGGCATTGCACCATCCGCTGAAGAAACAACTAAAATTGCTCCATCCATCTGAGCTGCACCAGTGATCATATTTTTAATGTAGTCCTTATGTCCAGGACAATCCACTAATGCATAATGCCTATTCTCAGTCTCAAACTCCACGTGAGCAACAGCAATAGTAATACTCTTCTCCCTTGAAGTCGGATCCTTATCCAATTTGTCAATCATCTTATTGGGGTCACTAGCATACACCTGCAAAACGCCACGAAGAAGTGTAGTCTTACCGTGATCAATATGCCCCAAGGTCCCAATATTGACATGGGGTTTTGTTCTTTCAAATTTATCCGCCATAACTTTTTATATTAAAAATTTAATTATTTTCAAAGCAGATTGAAACTGAGGACAATATTATCAAAATATGCCTCCTCTTTCAAGTCTTTTTAAAACATTTTTAATTATCCAATACAAAACTACCCCTTATTCTCTATAATCTCTTCTAATATATTTTTAGGAACCTCCGCATAATGAGACATCTCCATAGTAGCATTTCCACGACCACTAGTAATAGATCTTAAGTGTGTAGTGTAGCCAAATAATTCCGCTAATGGTACAAGCGCAGAAACTACTTGGAGCCCACCTCGTGTTTCCGTATTATTAATCACCCCTCTTTTACTACTAAGAGAACCTGTTACATCTCCCATAAATTCTTCAGGGGCTATAACTTCAACAAACATTATAGGTTCGAGTAGAACAGGGTCTGCTTTTTTACAACCATCTTTAAAAGCCATAGAACCTGCAATTTTAAAAGCAGATTCAGAAGAATCCACCTCGTGATAAGAACCATCATAAACTGTAACCGTCAAATCAACTACTGGATACCCAGCAATAACACCCGTATTCATAACTTCTTCCACACCTTTTTTGATTGAAGGAATAAACTCTTTTGGAATTACACCACCCTTAATTTTGTCATGAAATTCAAAACCTGCACCTCTTTCATTTGGTTCAATTTTAATATTACAATGACCATATTGTCCTCTACCACCAGATTGTTTGATATAACGGCCTTCGGCATCTGCTGATTTAGTGATCGTTTCTCTATATGCAACTTGAGGACGTCCAACATTCGCACTTACACCAAACTCACTTTTCAATCTACCTATTAAAATTTCTAAGTGTAGTTCTCCCATACCAGAAATGATCGTTTGCGCAGTTTCTTCATCAGATTGTACGCGAATTGTAGGATCTTCTTTTACAAGCTTAGCTAAGGCCTCACTCAATTTATCCTCATCAGATTTAGTCACCGGCTCAATTGCTTGAGATACAACGGGATCAGAAAATTGTATCTGTTCAAGAATAATCTGTTGTTTCTCATCACAAAGAGTATCACCTGTAGTAGAATCTTTAAGTCCAACAACAGCTCCTATCCCTCCTGCTCCTAACTCTTTAACCTCTTCTCGCTGATTAGCATGCATCATTATGAGTCTACCAACTCTTTCTTTCACTCCTTTGGTAGAATTATATACATAACTTCCAGCAGTAATTTTACCCGAATAAACTCTGATATACGATAAATTACCTATATGAGGATCATTTACTATTTTGAATAGTAAGGCAGAAAAAGGCCCCTCTTCATTAGTTTTTCTTTCAATTTCTTCTTCTGTTTTAGGATCGACACCTTGAATAGCATCAATATCCACAGGAGAAGGTAAACACTGGGAAACCATATCTAAAAATTTTGTTACCACTGGAGTTCTAGAATCTCCACCCATTACAGGGTAAAGGGTTCCGTTTATAACGCCTTTTCTTAAACCACTAAGCATTTCATCTAAACTTAATTCTTCTCCATTCAGATATTTTTCCATTAAACTATCGTCTTGTTCAGCAATTTTTTCTATAAGTTCTTCACTATATTTCTCAACATTCTCTTGCATTTCAGCGGGGATTTCTTCTTCCTTTAATTCTTGATCTTGAACACTTTCATACGTATATGCCTTCTTCTCCAAAAGATCGACAAAACCTCTCAACTTACTTTCTTTACCAATAGGGAGCCAAATTGCAACAGCTTTATTCGACAATCTCTCTTTTATAGTGTCCAAACTCATCAAAAAGTCACCTCCTACAAGATTTAGCTTATTAACAAAACAAATTCTAGGAACACCATACTTGCTTGCTTGACGCCAAACTGTCTCTGATTGAGGTTCTACCCCCATTTTCCCATCAAAGATAACAGCTGCTCCATCTAAAACTCTTAAAGACCTTTCAACCTCAGCAGTAAAATCAACATGTCCGGGAGGGTCTATTATATTAACCCTATAATCATCACCTCTATAATTCCAAAAACAAGTAACAGCTGCAGACATAATAGTAATTCCTCTATCCTTTTCTTCATCCATAAAATCGGTTGTCGCTTGACCATCATGAACTTCCCCAACTTTATGTTTCTGCCCAGTAAAATACAACAATCTTTCTGTTGTTGTAGTTTTACCCGCATCTATATGTGCGATAATTCCAATATTCCTTACTTTATCAAGGTCAAATTTAACGTCATAACTGACTTTCGACATAAAAACAATCAGTAAAATTTAAGATATTCCAAAAACACAAGGCGATTATAACAGACCATTAGATATTCGCCAACACTCGCCGCGCTTCCTCAGTCACTTCACCTTCTAGGTCTACCTCTATGGCTCTATACAAATAATCCTTAATGTCTTGTACGTCCTCTTCCTGTTCCTTAGCAAATTTACCCTTTAAAAAATAAACTTCAGGGTTGTGCTCATCCAGCTTTTTGTATTTTTGCAACAATTCCTCAACTTCATCATCTTCCTGCTCTATAGCATAATAAAGCTTGTATCTTACAAGGCCTTTTTCTTCCTCTTTGTCTATCTGATAATATTCTTCTAAAGCATCAATGTACTCAGCTAATTCTTGAAAATTTTCATTTTCATAAGCAATTGTACACAATAAAACATATGCCCAAGGATTATCATCTTGCTCAGCAATATCCTTCAACGTATCTTTTGCTCTACTCATCATATTCGTATCCATTAATACCTGGATATACTCCTCAGCTATATCATTTCTGTCGGAAAGATCTTTCTGAGAAATTGCGTCTTCATAATACCCCAAAGCCTGGTCAACATTACCTTCTAAGAAATATGCTCGGGCTAACATTAAATCAAGTCCCGGATCGTCAACACCCAAAACTTCTGCATCACCGAGATAATCCAAAGCTTTATCTAAATTACCATGATCGAAATACGCCTTCCCTAAATAATATTGCCCCTCCCAATACTCTTGAATTTCTTCCTCATAATCAGTTAACAAATCTATCGCTAAATAGGGATATCCCCAATTTATATATTCTCTAGCAAGATAGGCCACTTTATACAAATCACCCTCATCTTCATCCAAATCATCTATCTTCTTCAAATTCTCAACCCTCTCAAGAAGACTATCCTCCTCTATTTCATCGGTATCTATCTGATCAACCAAATACCTAATATCATCCCAATCATCTTTTGTAAGATACGCTTTTAGCAGTATATAGTCTGGTTTTTCTCTATCTGAACCACCAATATTATCTATTGTTCTCCTTGCACTATCCACATCCTCTTGACTAATTTCTAATCTAGCTTTTGCCAAGTTAAGTTTGTAATAAGCTCTATCTTGTTCAACCCCCTTTTCATATAATCTATCCGCTTCTTCATATTTTTCAATCTCGTAAAACTTATTTCCTACTTTCGTAAATAAATGAGCAGCATCCTCTCCACTAACTCTCATAGACGCTTCGTTAGCAACATTCTCAGCTTTCTCCATATAGCCCTTATCCAAAAGTATAGATACTATACCTGCATAGGCTTCTACATTTGTAGGATCATTTTCTAAAACCTCTCCGAAAACTTCAACAGCTTCTTTGTACTGCCTCTCCTCTTTATATAACTGGTTACCTTCTTCTAACAAACCATCAATTAATTCTACCATTTCATCATTTGTACAACCTGTAAACAAAAAAGACGAAACTAAAATAACCAACAGACAAATCAAAAAATTTTTCTTCATAAGAATGCTATTAAAATGTAATACTGAAGAGATAATACACTTACTATAGACATTAGTCAATTGTGTGATATAATGCCTCCGTCTTGTTCGATTACCCCAGTAATAAAACAAAAAGTAGTCAACAGGAATAATATTTAAATATACACAAATGAATACCCCTCTTCTCAAATTGGTAAGAGGACATTTTAAAAAATCCCCCTTAATAATTTTTATCGCTCTATCTACTCTATTAGTAGTAGGTGTAAACAATACTATTATCCACGGGTCAGAACAAAATCTATTTGTACAACACACCAATTTAAATATTACAGAGTCCACAAAGCAAGATATAGAGCAAGAATATGAAAAAAAACTTGGGGATCTCAACTACCAACCAATAAGGAGCCGAAAGAAAAATGAATGTGAAGATTTTGTAAAAATAATAGAGAATAATACAGAAAAACAAAGTCAACAACAAAAACTCTCGTTTTTAATACAATGCGAATCCAATTGTAATTCAAATGCTAACTACAATAATAAATACTTTGGGATCTTGCAATTTAGCAAACCAACATTTAAGCAATATGGAGATGGGAATATTTGGGAAGTAGAAAATCAAATACAAGCAGCATTAGAAATTCTTCAAAACGGTGGTTTTAAACATCACTGGCCAGCCTGCGCAAATAAGTACTATAATGACATTTAACTTTTCCAACTATAGAATTCACAAATATCTTGAGGTATTTCTGATAAAAATCTAGATGGCATTCTTTCTTGCATACCACTAACAGTAAATCTACTCTCAGCAAAGGCCATAAATAATTTTTCCTGAGCTCTAGTAATTCCAACATAACACAACCTCCTTTCTTCTTCCAACTCCTTTTCACTAACAAAAGATCTAGAATGAGGTAAATATCCCTCTTCCAATCCTACAAGAAATACAACAGGAAATTCTAAACCTTTGGAAGAATGTAAGGTCATTAAGGTTATATTATTCTTATCATCCTCAATATTTTCTTGTTCCTGTTCTATCAAAGTAATATCCGCTAAAAACAAATTCAAAGAATCTTCTTCATCTTTTTCAATATAACTGGCTGCTAGATTTTTAAGTTCTTGAATATTTTCTTTCCTATACTCAGCAGCCTCTGAACCATCATCTATCCAATCTACATAATCTGTTTTCTCTAAAATTCTACTCGCAATAGAAACAACATCACTGTCTCTACACTCAGTATACAAACTGCCTAAAAGATTAATTGTTTTTTGATATTTCTTTAAAATTTCAGAATACTCTTCTATCCTAGAATCATTCTTAATTTCAGAAATTTCTAAATCCAGATCATTTAAAAAGCTATACCCTATTACTATAACCTCACCTAAAGAAATTTGTAATTCTTTTGAAATATCCATAAGTTTTTGTACAGAAGATGGGCCCATTTTTCTAGGTGGGGGATTTATAATTCTTAATACACTTAAATCATCCTTTGGATTATTTATAAATCTCATATAGCTTAAAATATCCTTTATTTCCTTCCTCTCATAAAATTTAAAACCTCCAACTAATTTGTATGGCATACCATTACTAATCAATGCTTCCTCAAAAATCCTTGATTGGAAATTAGTTCTGTATAATATAGCCATATCGCTTAATGAATATCCTTTTCTCTTCAAATCTACTATTTCACTAACTACATACTGAGCTTCTTTTTTATGATCTTCAGCTTGATAAACAGTAATTGGGTCTCCCGGTTCCCTTTCCGTCCAAAGCTTTTTTTCAACTCTATCATGATTTGCACAAATAACTGAAACTGCAGCTTCAATAACATTATTAACAGAGCGATAATTTTGTTCTAGTTTTACGACTTGTGTTTTAGGAAAATCTTTTTCAAAAGCAATAATATTTTTAATATCTGCCCCTCTCCAACCATAAATTCCTTGATCGTCATCTCCAACAACACAGACATTTTGATATTTAGAAGATAATAATTTAACAAACTCATATTGTACTTTATTGGTATCTTGATATTCATCAATCATTATATATTTAAATCTCTCCTGATATTTTTCTAAAACTTCAGGATGTTCTTTTAGTAAGTTAACAACCTGATATAGTAAATCTCCAAAATCTAGTGCATTAGACCCATGTAGTCGCTTTTGATATTCGGGATATATTTCACCAACCATATCTTCGATAAAGCCTGAATTGTAAATTAAATAATCTTTTGGACCTATCAAATCGTTCTTTGCACTACTTATCATTCCTAAAATTGCTTTTGGTTTAAATTCCTTCACATCTATATTCTGCTCTATCATTATTTCTTTAATGAGTTTTTCTGAATCATCTGTATCATATATTGAAAAAGTTTTTGATATACCCATTTTATCTCCATCTTCCCTTAAAATCTGAGCAGCAATAGAATGAAATGTTCCAATTAATGGTCTAGATTTACCAACAATATTCATAGATTCAAGCATTTGAGAGATTCTTTCTGTCATTTCCTCTGCTGCTTTCTTAGTAAAAGTTACAGATAATATATTATTTGGAGACACACCTTCTTTGGCTATTAAATATGCGCATCTATTGGTAATAACTCGAGTTTTTCCCGAACCAGCACCTGCAAAGACTAAAAGTGGACCTTTAGTTGTGACAACAGCTTTCCTTTGCGGAGGATTTAAACCTCCTGTAATACTATCTTCTACACTCATAAATTAACTCACAAGAAATTTATTTAGTTTACTCTAGAAACGTAATTACCTGCTATCCAGCCCTCTATCCCCCTTACATTTATTTTGTACCATCTATTCTCTTCATCTAAAACTAAATGACGAGATCTATCTTCAACAGTACCAACGTCTTCACAAGTATGACTTGGACAATCAAAAACAGTTAAGCCTCCAGATCTACGAACTTCTACTACTTCTTCTCCATTACCAACAACCTGAAAATCAACATTAAATTCTGTACCATCAACATCGTTATCTGGCAAGAGAATAAAGTTAAATGATTCGCTATAATTCCCTGGTGGCATAAATTCAGCACCCAAGTTAAACGATACATCTAATTCTTCACCAGATGGGATAATCTGAGACTGTACTACCAAAGGAATGCTAAAACTTTTCCAATCTTCGTTTATTGCAAAAGAACTATCTTCACTATCAGCCGTAGATAGATACATCATACCGTCATCAATATACCATGTGAAATCATCATTATTTTTTAAAGAGAGATTAACTTCCAATGTATTTCCTACATTTACCCTTCCACTATATTGCAAATCTGTTATCTCCCCTACCAATTCCATCTGAGGATCTTCAGAGAAATCAACTTCATCAACAAAAGCGCTTAAATTTTGAGTTAATATATCATCTCTAAGGGAGTGTTCAAAAAAAGGTGGTTCATCTTCAAACGTTCTTAAGGAGAGATCTACAACTTGGACTTGTTCTTTAGATATACCATAAATTCTTGAATGTCCCTGAAAAATCTCTTTTAAACTTTTTTGAGCTGCCAATGTAATATCAGAGGACTGAGATAAGTAGCCTACTAAAACCACACCTTCTTGATTTTCCATATATTGTGCTGTTCCTTCAGGGTCATCGATTCCTTCTACCACTTGCCCTTGTCTATCCACTATATTAGCAAAAGGTACTTCTCTTAAACCCAACCTAGTAGCAGAGTAGTATTCAAATAAATTCATCCAAGTTTCTATATCAGAGGTAATATATGGATTTTCAGTATTTAATTGAACAAGTAAAATTTTCTGTGGTCTTCTAAAGATTATTTCATCTTCTTCTGCCGAAACTGACCACAATTCAATCAAACTGCTTGTTAGCAGAAGAAAAGAAAAAATTATTATAAATAAAAAGAAAAAGTTTTTACACATACATTACATCTCATATTTTATCAATAGTAAATCCACGCCCCACCTCTATTAATCCTACTCTGCGCCATAACATTATCAAAATCCCAAAGTTGCTCAGTACGAGATACACTATATGGATCATGAACTCTAATTTGCCCATCTTCTAGACCTACAAGCACAATAAAATGCCCTACACTAGTAAAATCGCCTGGACCCATAGATATTATGACAGGATTATCTCGTTCTAGGGCAGTTCTAACCTGGGCGGGACTTTGAGCTGTTGTCACATTTAAACCATAATGACTACCTCCGTGAGTCATTAATGTCCAAGCACTTCCTACACCATCAACTCTATGTCCATTTCTTTCTGCCCAACGTGCCACCTGTAAAGGAGTTTCTTCACTTCCAGTTAATCCATCAACTACCATAGCTAGCGAAGCAGGTCCACAACCACCTAGTCCTATAGTACTACTACCATAACTTTGACCACCCCATCGAGAATCATTCTGATGGTAATATACTACATCGTCAGCAAACCCTCCTTCAGGTATATCCTCTAAAGCAAATTCTGGGGGAGATTCTCCAGGAAAAGGTCCATGCTCATCTTGTACAACCCCCTCACACTCTTCACAATATATTGGAGCTGCAGCAGAAGCTGTGTCAAATTCTCTTGAAGTAGAGCTGAAAGGATTCAAGCTATCAAAATATACTATAGGGGCCATTATGAGAAAAAACACAACCAATGGTATACCAAAAAATAAGAAGGTAGCTACACGAGCTACAGGCTTTAAAAGTTTTTCTGCTAACCATACACCTATCTCAGTTAATACGAAAATAAGGGCATTTGCAGCACCACCTAGTGCTAAACCTAGGGCCTGTGTAATAGCATGAACAGCCTTACGAACTCCAGCCCTTATTATAGTTCTTATCGCAGCAGTCCCACCAACTAAACTATTTGCAACTCTACTAGCCAACCTTCTCCCCATAAAAACGGTTAAAGTCCATTTTAAAGTCCCTCTGAAAAATCGGTTATAAAGATTAGCAGGATTCCATTTTGAATTTTTAAATTTTTTCCAAAAGCCCTGCAACTTCCTCGCATATCTCGCAGTCCAAGAACCCTTAAGCTTACCTTCCATTTTTGTCAGCTTATTAACAAGTTTTTCTCCCGTTTCGCTACTTATCCTACCATCATCCATTCTACTTTTTAGTTCTCCCAATGTATCAGAATAATTATCCATTATATCTTGTAATGCCTGTTCCCTATTATCAACACTAATTCCTAAATTACGAAAAGCTTCTTTGTGTGCATCATCAGTCACAAGATCTAACATCGTTTGATCGTTACGCCTTATTAAATTTTTAAGATTTCTTTCTCTAACATAAGCTAAATACTCGAAACCTTCACCATTAACAAACATAGTTCTAGCCATAGAGGCAGGCGTAAAATAGTGTAATCCTGTAAGAAATCTTTGACTTCTAGTTCCTAAAACCCCTCGCTTAGAATCATCACTCTTTGCTACCTTCAAACCATCAACTTCCTTGGTAGGATTCCATTTATTAAAATTATCGTCATAAAATTTTCCATTCATAATAGCCACAAGTCCCCCCTCTGCAGAAGTCATATTTCTAAAGGAGCTCATAGTAAGATTAGCTTCACCAAGCAGTCTAGTAAACTTCATATCTGATCCATTGGAACGTTGCCAAATTTCAAGGATACGGCTCTCTTTTTCAACTTCCCCAAGTTTATCTATATACTCTTGATATCTCGGATCATTAGGATCGAGTCTATTTAATTGTTGAGCATAAAAAAGGCGTTTAGATTTTAATTCATCATATTTCAAAGCTCTAAACCTATCGGCTGGATCATCAGACTTCCTAAAGTCTTCTTCTAACGTTTCCGGAGAAAAATTAAGTTTCCCTCCCTTTTGTTTCTCCAAACCACTATTTCCAAGATCCCAACTCTCCGAACCTATGGTCCCAGGTTTCCTTCTCTCTTCGAAATCCATATAATTATCTACTAGAGAGTTCTTTTGCTCTTCTGTAATGTTCATATTTTGCGTATACTTATCCAAATACCCCTTTATATCCCTACCAACAGCTTGCCTACCATGATTCCTCATATATTCCAATTCTGCCTGTCTAGCAGCTTCGCGATCACTAAACTGACTTGCATATTCTTTCGCTTGACGCTTCACTTCTACCATTGTCTCACTCCGTTTAAACTTAGACTCATCTAAAGCACCATTGAACATTTTTCCAATATTATCAACCTCTTTATCTTCAAGATCTGAATCCATAAAGGTCTGGTATGTAGCACCTATACTCGCTTTTTCTTGAGCTTTCTCATTTCTTTTCTCCTGTTTCATATATTCATTTCCTAGCTCTCTACCTATTTGCATTGCTTTCGCACTGTCAATACCTTCACGTCTCATTAACCTTTTAGTTGCAATTGCACCAACTGCCATATCCATTGCCCCACCTATCCCCCTTATCATATTTAGTTTTTTAGCTTGCGCTTTAGTTTCTTCGGTTTTTGCTAAGCTCTTTTCCAAAGCAGCATTTGGATCAGAAAAATCCTTCGCTGTTATCTTAACCCCAACTTCATTCTTAGAATCAATACGCCCCTTTTCACCGGCCAATACGGTATTATCAAGAATTTCTTCCATAGGAGTGAATACTTGTTCACTAGCATAAGTTGCCGGCATTGCAGCTACTTCCATTAAACCATCAGCCATCTCATTACCCGTAGCACCAGAGGGTTCTGGCGGTTTAGAATCCCGAACATTCTTTTTAGCCGAACTAAATATGAAGTTAAATATGGAGTCCGAAGTATTTTGAGTTTGCTTTCCACCTTTAGCCATAATATTCTAATTTTGATAATTATTTACCAAAGAAACCACCTATACCTGGAGTTTTCTTAAGATCTCCCATAGCTCCTTCTGCTGCTCCAGCTCCACCTTTACCACCAGTTTGAGGGAACCATCCTTCTAATATTTTTTGAGCATTTCCAGCTATAAACAATAGATAAATACCCAAGGAAACGGAAACCATATTTC
>PWFU01000011.1 GCA_003554185.1 Candidatus Dojkabacteria bacterium | reverse complement strand
TCTGTCTAAATGTAAGAAATATATCCCTAATTATTGTAGGATAAACAGATTAATAAGAGATATACCGTCTAGCTCTATTCTCGAAGGAAACAAAATCACAAATTTGAGACAACACGTACAAGAAAATATGTACAAAAAGGGATTAAAATGCAAGTGTATTAGGTGCAGAGAGATAAAAAACAAAAAGTATGAAAAATTAGAACTCAAAATTACAGATTATCAAACACATGTAAGCACTGAACACTTCCTGGAATATGTCACTCCAGACAATAAAATCGCAGGATTCACGAGATTAAGCATATACAAAGACGGTACTTCACTTTTAATTGATACAAAAGCAATAATAAGAGAAGTACATATATACGGGATGTCTTTGAACTTGCAAAAGAAATCCCAACTGTCTAACCAACACTTGGGTTTAGGTACAAAATTATTGCTAAAAGCCGAAGAAATTGTTAAAAGTAAAGATATAGATAAAATCTCAGTGATATCTGCTATTGGAACAAAAGAGTATTATAGAAAAAGGGGTTACGTAGAAGAAGATGAATACGGATATTTGACTAAAAATTTGAAATAATGTTTAAGAAATTTAAAAAGAAAAATCAATCAAAGACAAATAGTAGAAGCAATGATTGCAAAATTCATTTCAAAAAACGATCCTATACTCCACGAAATGTACAAAAACAGCAAACTTCGAAAAAAAAGATAGCAGGTGGCATAAAGCTCAAACCCCCAAAAAATACTAAGAAAGAAAATCCAAGATTCGAAAAAGTTAAGCGAATAAAACGAAGGGAAAAAATTGTTGCTGTGTTATTAATATTCATCATTTTAGCTTTTGTATTTTTAATGATTTTAAGTACATTAAGATTTGTTACTGACATGAGGGGAGGTACAACTTCTGCAGACTTACAGCAAGAAAAGCTTTACGTTGAAGGTTTTGTTTCCATCCCAACATATCCTAGATCTGAATTTGTGTATGCAGATAAATTGAGTGATAGTATGGTGCAACAAATGTTATCTCAAGGGATCTCAGTATACAGACTAAATACAAGAACATCGCATGAACAAGTATATAACTATTATATGGAAACACTCCCTTCTTACGGTTGGGAATTTGTATCTACATCCATTACTAGTACAGATGAAGCAATGTTCGGGCAGTATTGGATTAAAGATGAAAAAGGGTTGAGAATTTACCTAGAAAATAATGATATTTGGTATGAAACTCTAACATTGGATGAAGCAAAGAACATGCTCTCAGAAAGGAGAGAAAGGGAGTTACAAAGACAAAGAATACTGGAATTATCTGGAGAACAATCACTTTTACCCCACTATCCATGGTCCTTAGACGTACCCAGTAATTACTTAATCAATTATCCAGAAGACGATAACAGATGGGAATCAGTATATATTCAAAAAATAGATAAAGAAAATCGTTATATGATAATTCCACTAGGACCATCGCGCGAGAGAACATTTGACGAATACCTAGAGAACTTCGCCGAGCATTATCCAGATGATGACACAAATTGGGAAATAATCTCAAGACAAAATAATAATTTGGATGGGAGAAGAGTATATGAGTTCCAAATCAGAATGGAGGAAGATTTAGGAGAGGGAATTTTGTTAGAAAATCGTCTAAATTCAATCACATACGCTATTGTAACAAACCAAACTGACAGTGAATTTTATGAATACATTATCAATAATATTCGTGAGCCTAATTTTTAAGCGTATGAGAAACTCTTTCAGCTAGTTTTTTATTTTTTAACACTTCATTTAACTCTTCCACATTTGCTTTCTTAATATTTTCCAAAGATTTGAAATGTTTAAGAAGTTTTTTTCTCCTCTTTATACCTATACCTTCAATACTATCAAGTACAGATCTCGTAGAATAGTGCCCCATATTCTTGCGATAATGCTTTATTCCAAAACGATGAGCTTCATCCCTTAGATCTACAAAAAGTTGGGGGTAACTCATCTTTATCTTTCTTACTTTTTCACCATCATGCCACCAAAATTCATCATACGATTTATGACCCTTGCGCCTCATATGTTTACCCTTTGAAATACCTAGTAAAGCTATATCTTCAGATACAATGCTTCTTAAAAAGGAGACATGAGACCTACCCCCATCAATTAAAATAAGGTCAGGCTTTTCTACTAAACTTTTATCTTCCGTATCCCTACCTATATGCTGCAATCTTCTTTGTAAGACATTTTGGAGCATATTAATATCGCTCAAATCATCCTCCTTAATTTTAAAAATTCTATATTCACTCTTCTCAAGCTTTGCATCCAAAGAAACTGCCATAGCACCATAACCAAATTGCCCTTTTATGTTGGATATGTCATAACATTCAATACGTCTAATCTTTTTTAATCCCACTTTTTGCTCTAAATCACTTAGAGATTTACGCATCCTTTCGTAACGCGAAGTAATATACTGAGCATCATCCTCATAGGGAGAGATGTGTATTTTCTGGGACATATATTCTAAATCATTTATTTTATCTCTTAAATTGCTAGCTTCCTCGTAATCCTGTTTAGAAGCATGTTTGTACATCTTCCTCTCTAAATCTTTAATAATGTTTCTCTGCCGGCCGTTCAAAAATTTAATAATATTATCTATATTCTTTCTGTACTCTTGCTCCGAAATCTTATCGCCACAAGGACCAGGACAAAGATCTAAGTGGTAGTACAAACATAAATCTCCGAAATTATCACAAGTTCGAAATGGGTATACCTTTCTAATGTAATCAAAAATATTCCTAACCACTTTTCCTTTCGGGAAAGGCCCAAATAACTTTCCCTTACGATACTCTCCTTTCTTAATCGATCTCACAATGCTAACCTTGGGAAATTTTTCTTGTGTTGAAATATAAATCCATGAAAATGATTTATCATCCTTTAAACGGATATTGAATCGAGGTTGATATTTTTTAACAAGAGCCGATTCTAAAATAACAGACTCTACCTCGTTATCTGTTTCGACAATCTGAACTTTCTCCACCAAAGGCAACATTGCAATTATATGAGGTCTATCCAAATGAGTATCACGAAAATAGGAGGAGATGCGAGCTTTAAGATTCAGGGCTTTACCCACATACAGCAGTTCCTCTTTTTTATCATAAAATTTGTATACTCCCGTATTTTCTGGAATTGAGGTTAAATCTGATTTGTTTTTTTTAGTTAAATTTATCCACATATTTCATAATCTCATCATTTTTACAAACCCTGTGTTTTAGGTACATAACTTTGTAATCATCTTTTTTCGAAATAATAATTCTTACTTGAAGGTCACCAGTATTTTCTTGTATCGTCTGTTTTAACTCTTTCAAGTCGTCTTCGCTATGTTCATCACTAATTCTAAAGGTTATCCCCTGGAAATCATCGGCATATTTCTCCAAAT
>PWFU01000118.1 GCA_003554185.1 Candidatus Dojkabacteria bacterium | reverse complement strand
TCCCCGACCAAATGTCCTGCATATTTATTGATAAGATCCCTCCAAAATAGATATACTTAATGAAATAATAAGTTAGAAAGTAACTATGATAAAGCTTTTGATTTTTGACCTTTGGGGAACATTGATATACGAAGATTTTGGATATGGTATAAAAGAATATCCCCATTCTATTCCTATGCTAAAAAAATTACAAAGTGATGCATACAAAACAGGCTTGATATCGAATAGTGGATATTTCGCAATTGAAAAAGTGAGAGAAGTAAGCGATATATTTAAATATATTGATTACAAAATTTTTCCCTTTGACGTTGGAACAACAAAACCGGATTTTAAAATATATAATGAAATGCTAAAGATTTCAGGACATTCTCCAAACGAAGTAATTATGATAGGTGATAGTCAAACAGATGATGTAGAACCTGCTAAAAAACTAGGGATGCAAGCAATATTATTCCTAAACTACGAACAACTCAAAAATGATCTAGAAAAATATAATATATTTATTTAATACCAACTTACTTCTTTTGATATCGAGAAATCCACTTTCTAATCTTAATATTTGAAAATATATTAAACATTATAGTATGTACAGAAACAGATTTTTATAATATAATTGCAAGTCCCTACGCTCTGCTCAATAAGATAATCAGGAGGTACGGGATGGAAAATATCTATAAAGAAAATCGTGAATCAAGAGAGTGTAAGGACCTTGATGATATTTTTTACACTCTTTCCTCTCAAAAAGACGGATTGAGGAAGATTGAAGACCCTGAATATCTCAAAAGTTTGTGTGTATCAAGAGAAAACGTAAAAGAAGTCATTTATGTCTTCAAAAGTATGGGAGACCCCTTCTTCTTATCGAATGTAGTGGATAGCAATGCTCAGCAATTTGAAAAACTCAACGCAAACGAGAGAAGAGAAGTAATCGAATACGCTAACATATTACAAAATGCACTAATTAACCTTCCAGTCATTCACAAACTTTCAGAAATTAGTCCAGGAGAAACCGGTATATTTATATATCATACGTATACAGATTTTAACATTAGAAACAAAAGCAAGTCACATTTTCATATTGGATGGAAGGAAGAAAAACAAATGCAAGAAGAACAGAAAGAGAAAAAAATAGGTATGTTTGATCAAATTTTACAGGAATGTAATGCTTCAGAAGAGAATTTCCCTCACAGTCTTCGAGGAGGTGGATTAATATGGATAAATAATGAGGATAATACTATATATATTAATCTAGATGGAGATTCTAGTATTAGAGGGAGTTATTTCCCATCAATCTTAAAACATTTTGAAAGCGATATTATGAACAATTTCCTCAACAAAAAAAACTCAAAAGGAAAAAATATTGCCATTCGATACAATTAACACAGATTGTCATCCTGTTTAATGAGTTGAAATTTGTCAAAAGATAATACTCAAAATTTATGTATAATTCGCATAAATTGTCTTGGGTTTCTTAAAAATTTAGTATAAAATTGCGGTATGAAAATCAAGACCGTTGCAGTTTTAATATTTTGCATAATTTTTTCGTTCTTATTTAATAGCGCTACACAAGCTAATGAGGAGACAGAGATTGAATATCATCGAGGTAAGATAATAGAAATTTTGGAAACTCAAGATACAGAAATTCAAGGATTAGAAAGAACACAGGTATACAAGAAAGTTCGAGTGGAGCTAAGTGAGACGGGCGAAATTGTAGAAACAGAGATAAGCGGATTTAAGAATGAAATAAAAGGTTTGTATGAAGAGGGTTCTAATATAATTCTCTCCTCTTATGCAAGCCCAGAACATGAAACTTCTTATTCGATAGTATCTTTCGATAGGCAAGGTTCGTTGCTACTATTGTTTCTGATTTTTGCTCTTGTTGCACTACTTATTTGTCACAAAAGAACTATTGGCGCCTTACTTGGCCTAACCTTTTCATTTTTTATAATATTCACTTTCCTAATACCTAGAATTTTGGAAGGAGGTAATCCTGTAATACTTTCAATAATTTCGGCTATACTCATAATACCTGTAATATTTTTTCTTTCTCATGGATTTGCTCAAAAAACTAATATAGCTATTATAAGCACAATAATTGCTATGATTATAACTGGATTATTAGCATCCATTTTCATGTCATCTGCAAAAATAACTGGATTAGAGATGGAAGAATCATATTTCCTTAGTACTATACTCGAGCAAGATATGAGATTAGACGGTTTATTACTATCTGGAGTAATAATTGCAACTCTGGGGGTCTTAAATGATGTAACAGTATCTCAGGTTGCTGTGGTAAAACAAATTTCAGAAATTGGAGAAAAAATTGATATAAAAGAAATCTTTTCAAGATCTATGGAAATTGGAAAAGATCACATGGCTTCAATGATTAATACTTTAGTTTTAGTTTATTCAGGTGCATCAATGCCTTTGCTAATAATTTTTGTTAGTTCAGATTTCCCTATTAACTATATTTTAAGTTTAGAAACAATCTCTATGGAAATCATCAGGACGTTAGTCGGAACAATAGGCCTTATATCAGCAATCCCTATAACAACATTTTTAGCTACAATATTTTTTAATAAAGACAAGGCAAGAAAGTTTATAGAAAAACTAAAGCAGACCTCTATAAATAAAAGTTTCAGCTAAATTATGAATAAAAATTAGCGCTAGCAATTATCTCAATTTTGTTAACGATAAAACTTCTTATCAAAATCCTTCACACCCATTTTCCAAATAATAGGTCTTCCATGGGGACAAGAAAACGAGCTTTTGCATTTCTTTAGATCTTTTACTAATTCCTTCATTTCAAATTCAGATAATTTTTGCCCCGACCTTATACTACCATGACAGGCAATAAGTTGAGCTAAATTATTCTCAATTTCACTTAAATCTCCCTTCAAATCTTCTGAAGAAAGACTTTCTTTTAAAAAACTATTTAAATCAACACCAAATAATATTGAAGGAATTGCTCTAATTTTTAAATTCTTTTTCTTTAAATCTATTTTAAAACCAAATTTATCCAAAAGAGATAAATTATCTTCTAAAAAAGCTCTCTCCGACTCAGACAAACTAATTTCTTCCGGAACAAGTAAATCTTGGACTTCTACATCCTTTTGAATTTTTTCATAATTAACTCTCTCAGAAGCAGCGTGTTGGTCTACAAACCAAACTTCTATCTCATAATGAACTAAAATATATTTATTAAAAAGTTGAAAACAAGAGATATCTTCTTCTCTTTCTTTGAAAAGCTTACTCGTCTCCTGTTGTACCACATTAGGACGTAATAGATGCTCCGAAAACTTTAAACCTGAGTTAACGTCATTGTATGTTTTTTTCTCGTATTTTACCTCCTTCTTACCTCTTTTAGGTCGATCACGCATTTTAGAGCTATCTCCTTCAAAATGAGGAGTCGAAACTTTTACATTTTCTTTAGAAAAATTTCTTAAGCTCTGTCTCACAGCTTCTTCAATAGCTGAGTAGACTCTAAATGGATTAACAAATCTAATCTCCTCTTTTCTCGGATGAACGTTCACATCCACAAGTGAAGGCTTTATTTCAAGATGTAATATAAATGGGGGACGCTTCCCTCCTGGGATGAAACCCGAAAAAGCTTCATTAACAGCTTTTATTACACCACCATCATAAACAGGCCTATTATTTAAAAAAAAGTATTGATTTTTTGTCTTATCATATACATATTCAGGAGTAGATACTAAACCAGATATCTTCATACCTTCACCGTCGTAAAAGACACTTAACATATTTTCAGTAAAATCTTTCTGCAAAACATCCCTTATTCTTTTTGGAGAAATCTCTCCAGAATTAGATTGAGGTATTTGTGCTAAAAAGTATTTTTTCTTTTCGTCATTAAAAAGGGAAAATTGAATATTGGGATAAATTAAAAAATAAGGGATTAAAATATCTAAGATCTTTCTGTATTCAGTATTATCTGTTCTTAGATATTTTTCTCTAGCAGGGATATTATAAAAAAGGTTTTTAACAACAACAGTTGTACCCAAATCTCTTGAAGTTTTTTTTTGTTCCGAAATATCTATTCCAGTACCGTAAACTTCATAGGCCGTTTCACTTTTTTCATCTTTTGATTTTATTGAAACTTCTGAAACAGATACTATGGTAGATAATGCTTCCCCCCTAAACCCCATAGTAAGGGCATTATTAAGATCCTCTATATCTCGTATTTTACCGGTAGTGTGAGGTTGAAAAACTTTCTTTAAATCTTCTCTAGCTATACCTACACCATTATCCGATACTTCAATGTTTTTCTTCCCACCACCTTTTAACTTAATATCTATTCTTGAAGCTTGGGCATCTATAGCATTGTCCACAAGCTCTTTTACTACAGAAGAAGGTCGTTCTACAACCTCACCCGCAGCTATTTGATTAATAACTTCTTGAGGTAACTTTTGAATCATATGAGGATTATATTCTTTCTTAGATATTTCTTCAATTCTAATTCCCTATACCACCTCTATTAACACCCAGTTAAAAAAAATTCGCTTTTTTATGACCATATTTTCTTTTTAAGCGTTCTAAACCTTTCATTTCAATCTGCCTAACTCTCTCACGAGAAATACCCAATTCATTTGCTATCTCAGATAATTTTAGCACGTCCCCATCTTTAAAGCCATATCTACGTTCTAGCACATATTTTTCTCTA
This sequence comes from Candidatus Dojkabacteria bacterium, assembly GCA_003554185.1. Lineage (GTDB taxonomy): Bacteria > Patescibacteriota > Dojkabacteria > SC72 > T1SED10-24 > T1SED10-24. Next base: position 10,318 of record PWFU01000118.1, on the reverse strand, counting down.
GAAGGTAGTTTTTCCAAAATTTCTTTAATCTCTTCTGAAAAAATTTTATTAAGAATTTGTTCTTCTACTGATTCTGCACTAGAATCAATAATAAAATCGCCGCGCTCCGCACTATCATCTTCTCCTACAGGTTCATTAATAGAAATAGGGTCCGTTATAGATTGATTATTAGCTGTTCGGCTTATTAAATCGAAAGTCTCTTTGCTCCAATCCATATTTTCTAAAATTTGTTCTTGACTAGGGACATATCCCAATTCTCTTTCTAATTTTTCAGTCATTTCTCTGTATTGCTTTATCTTTCGAAGGGTATGTTCAGGAATTCTTGCCCCTCTAGAAGACCTCCTTAACGCCCTACCAATTGCTTGTTTAATCCACCATATTGCATACGTAGAGAATTTATATTCTAAATCAGGATTAAATTTTTCAATAGCTTTTTTTAAACCAATACAACCTTCCTGAAACATATCTTCTCTTCCTAAAAGATTGTGACTATAGCTTTGAGAAATACGCATCACTAATCTCAAGTTCGTTTTGAAAAGAATTTGTTTTGCCTCTATATCTCCTTCTTGTATACGTTTTGTCAGAATTCTTTCTTCCTGAACGTCTAACAAAGGAATACCACTAAGACTTATTATATCTTCAATTTTTTCACACTCCTTGATTTTGTCCTCAAGAGAAAGTTCGTCAAGCACCTCTTGAGAATAGAAATCAGATAATAGACCAAAATCTTTATCCGAAACTTCTAATATTATTCTCCTATCTATTTTGTCCAAATCAATATCGCTAAGAATATCCAATATCTGAACTTTTTGCTCAGGAGAAAAATATACCTTGGAAATTAATCTATAAAAATCTTTCTTAAATTCCCCCATACCTTTTCCAATCTTATCTACCAAAAACTCTGCACATTCAAAATCATTAACTTTATCTTCTTCCCCACCATGTGCTTCAATACACTCCTCAATATGATTTTCCCAATCTTTTAAATCCTGTAATATATCTTCTTTCTCTTGGCTATTTCCCTGATTATTCAATCCTGCCTCCGCTTTAGCCATAACATTTCCTATTCAAACTTAAGATGTTGCAACAATTATATATTAAAAAAATTGCTCTCTCAACCTATAGTGACCGATATGTTAAAATACAATATGAATGAGTTCAAAATCGAGTCACCCTACGAACAGTCATATGACCAAAAATATGTTGTTGATAGGATAGTGAATCTCGAAAAAAAGAAACAAAAAGACCAGGTGTTATTAGGGGTTACTGGATCAGGCAAAACTTTTGCAATGGCTAATGTCGTTGAGAAACTACAAAAACCAGCATTAGTTTTGTCGCATAATAAAACTTTGGCTGCACAACTATATGAAGAATTTAAAGAATATTTCCCCAATAATGCAGTTAAATACTTTGTATCATACTACGATTATTACCAACCCGAAGCATACATTCCTTCAAAAGATGTGTATATTGAAAAAGAATCGGATATAAATGAGCAAATAGAAAAATTTAGGCTATCTGCAATGAATTCTGTTCTAACTCGAAATGATGTCATCATTGTAGCTTCTGTTTCCTGCATTTATAACATAGGCGACCCAAGTAATTTACAAAATAAGACTATCGTTTTGAAAGTCGGTGAAAGTATTTCAATTTCCAAATTAGCAAGAACTCTCTCCTTTTTGAGATATGAGAGAGACAAAATGGACTTTGAAGCAGGTGTTTTTCGAATTAAAGGGGATATTGTAGATATATACCCTCCATATGAAAACTTCCCTATTAGAATTGAACTATGGGGAGATTTAATTGAAAAGATTAGTACCTTCGATTCATTAACAGGTAAAAGGATAAATGATGTAGATGAAGTTGAAATTTTCCCAGCTCAAAATTTTGTGTTTGAAAAAGAAACTATAAAAAAAGCAACACAAAAAATAGAAAAGGATCTTGAAAAAAGAATAGAATTCTTTAAAGGTATAGGTAAGGAATTAGAAGCACAAAGAATCGAACAAAAGACCAGATATGATATTGAAATGTTAAATGAGGTAGGAGTTTGTAAAAGTATGGAAAACTATTCAATATATTTTGAAAACAGAGAGGAAGGCTCTCCACCATTCACATTAATGGACTATTTTCCAAAAGACTACCTACTCTTTGTGGACGAATCACATATTACAATACCCCAAGTAGCTGGAATGTACGCAGGAGATAAAGCTAGAAAAGAGACTTTGGTAGAATATGGTTTTCGTTTACCTACGGCAAAAGATAATCGTCCTTTAAATTTTGATGAGTTTTTTGAACGAAGAGGAAGTTCAATATATGTATCTGCAACACCACAAAAATGGGAACAAAAAATAAGTAACTATCAAGTAACAGAACTACTTACTAGACCTACCGGATTATTAGATCCTGAAGTTGTTGTAAAACCAACCAAGAACCAAATAGATGACATCATTGAAGAAATAAACAAAACAATAAGCAAGGGACAAAGAGTTTTGATAACAACACTCACTAAGAAAATGGCAGAAGACCTAACCTCATACTTAGATGACATAGATATTAAGGTGCAATACTTACATTCAGATATAGATACTGTAGAAAGAGTTGATATTTTAAGAGATTTACGACTCGGTAAATATGATGTTGTCGTAGGCATAAACCTATTAAGAGAAGGTATAGACTTGCCTGAAGTATCTTTAGTTTTAATTTTAGATGCTGATAAAGAAGGTTTCTTAAGGTCAAAAACAAGTCTTATACAAACAATAGGCAGAGCAGCGAGACATGTTGAAGGAAAAGTTATACTATACGCTGATACAATGACAGAGAGCATGAAATATGCAATATCTGAAACTCAAAGAAGAAGACAATATCAAATGGAATACAATAAAAAACACAGTATAACACCCAGAAGCATTCACAAGGAGATTAGAGAAAAGCTGGTCCAAGATGAAGATACAGATATTCAAAATGATAGGTATAAAGAATGGATAAAACAAAACAAACCATCTAAAAATGAAGTAAATAAAGTAATAAAAGATCTTGAAGAAAAGATGAACCTAGCATCAGAAAACCTACAATTTGAAAAAGCGGCAGAATTAAGAGATCAAATAAATGAAATTAAAGAAAATTTCTGATTATAGGCTTTGCATAAGGCTAGCTAATGTGCTATGTTAAACAGTGGTCAATAAAACATTAATTATTTATTATGAAAGACTGCCTTAAAGGAAATTGGGTTAAAGAACTCGACGTTAGGAATTTTGTACACTTAAACTGCAAACCGTATGATGGTGACGAGAGTTTTTTAGCTCCTCCAACCAAGAGAACCAAACGTATATGGGGAGAAATTACCGAATTATTAGAAATAGAAAGAGAACGAGGAATATATGATTTAGACGTTTACACACCGTCAACTATAACTAGTCATCCACCTGGTTACATAAACAAGAATGATGAGATTATTGTGGGTTTGCAAACAGACACTCCTCTGAAAAAGGCTATAAAACCTTTTGGAGGGATAAAATTAGTCAGAAGAGCTGCAGAGAGCTATGGGTTTAAAATTCCAAAAGAAATCGAAAAGGTATTCACCCAGTATCGTAAAACACACAATGATGGGGTATTCAGTGTGTACACAAATAGACATAAACTTTTGAGAAGAAAACATTTATTAACAGGGTTACCAGATAATTATTCAAGAGGAAGAATAATAGGTGATTACAGAAGGGTTCCATTGTATGGTATAGATAAGCTAATAGAATTTAAGCGACAGGATTTAGAGACCCTTGGGCCACAAATGACAGACATAGATATTCAAATAAGGGAGGAAGTTTCTGAACAAATACAAGCACTCGAAGACATGAAAACTATGGCAAAATCTTACGGATTTGATATATCTAAACCAGCCCAAGACTCAAAAGAAGCAATACAATGGCTTTATTTCGCCTATCTAGCAGCTGCAAAACAACAAGATGGAGCTGCATTATCAATAGGGAGACTCGATTCTTTCCTTGATATATACATAGAAAATGATCTCTCTATAGGAAAATATTCTGAATCTCAAATTCAAGAGATGATAGATGATTTTGTTATAAAACTACGCATTATCAGACATCTAAGAACACCCGAATACGATGAACTCTTTGCAGGTGATCCAACTTGGATTACTATGGTTCTAGGAGGTACAAACCTAGATGGACAACACTTTGTTACAAAAACCTCATACAGATTTTTACATACATTAACAAATTTGGGAGCTGCTCCAGAACCTAATCTTACTGTATTATGGAGCAAAAACCTACCTAAAAACTGGAAAGAATACTGCGCTAAACAATCGATACTATCCAGCTCTATACAATACGAAAATGATGACCTAATGAAACAATACTATGGAGATGATTATGGAATATCCTGCTGTGTTTCCGGTATGGAGCTAGGTAAAGAAATGCAATTTTTTGGTGCCAGATGTAATTTGGTTAAAACCCTATTACTAGCAATTAATGGAGGTAGAGAAGAACCTGTATTAAACGGAGAAGAAAAACTGGGGGGAGATGAAATAATTCCTAAGTTTGAAGATTTACAGAATCGCGAGTATTTAGATTTTGATGAAGTATGGGAGAAATTCCTAGAAGCTATGGATTGGGTTGCAAAAGAATACGTAAACTTAATGAATGTTATACACTATATGCATGACAAATATTATTATGAAGCAGAACAAATGGCTTTACATGATCTACACGTAAAAAGAAATATGGCTTTTGGTATAGCAGGATTATCTATCGTTGTAGATTCTTTAAGTGCAATAAAATATGCAAATGTAAAACCTGTTTGGGACAAAAACAACGTAGCTAAAGAATTCATAATAGAAGGCAAATACCCTAAATTTGGTAATGATAATCCTAAAGCTGATGAAATAGCTTGTGAAATAGTAAAACAATTTATGCAATCACTTAAAAAATATCCTACTTATAGAGATTCAAAACACGTATTATCGATACTAACAATAACTGCAAACGTTGTTTACGGAAAAGCCACTGGAGCTACTCCTGATGGGAGAAAATCAGGCATACCATTTGCTCCAGGAGCAAATCCTATGCACGGTCGAGACTCTAAAGGAGCCATAGCTTCCTTAAACTCAGTAGCTAAATTACCTTACAAATATTCAGTTGATGGTATATCAAATACTTTTTCCATAACCCCTTCTTCCTTAGGAAAAGAAAAGGGAGAGAAAGTAAGTAATTTAGTATCCTTATTAGATGGTTATTTTATAGGTAAAGGAGGCCAACACTTAAACGTTAATGTATTAGATAGAGAAACTCTAATCCAAGCTCAAAAAAAACCCGAAAAGTATCCTCAATTGACTATCAGAGTCAGTGGATACGCAGTATTATTTCATAAATTATCTAAACAACAACAAAATGAAGTTATAGCAAGAACATTCCATAGTTCTATGTAACATTTAAAGGCAAAAATATGAAAAATGGATACGTACATTCAATTGAATCAATGGGAACTCTAGATGGCCCAGGAATTAGAACGGTAATCTTTTTCCAAGGCTGTCCTCTTAAGTGTATTTTTTGTCATAACATTGATACAAATATACCAAACCAGGGAAAACAGTATTCTGTAGACGAATTATTTGAAAAGGTCATTAAAAACAAGGAATATTGGGAACAAAATGATGGAGGTATAACCTTAAGTGGCGGCGAACCATTTGCACAACCTGAATATGTACTTGAATTCGCTAAAAAACTCAAAGACAAAGACATTCATATTGTAATGGATACTTGCTTAAAAACAACAAAAAAGAATATTGAAAGTTTTCTGCGATATATAGACTTGTGGATGATATCAATAAAAGAGTTTGATAACAAAAAACATACTGAGCTAACTTCGAGCTCAAATGAAGATATTCTTGAAAATGTAAAATTCTTAGATGACAAAATCAGTGAATTAAATTTAGAAAGTAATATAAGAATAAGATTTGTTGTAATACCAGGGATAACAGATTACGATGAGTTGATTGAAAAACTTGGTGACTTTTGTTACAACATTAATAATTTTGAATCTCTCGAACTTTTACCATATTGGAGTCAAGGTAAAAACAAATGGTATGAGATATATGGAGAATATAAATTAGAAAATGTAAGAGACGGAACTAAGGAAGATTTACAAAAATTTGAGAGAAAGTTAAAACACTTAAATTTAAACATTAAATATTAAACGTGCAAAAAATCTTAAATCCTAAATCTATAGCTATCGTAGGGGCTTCAACAGACCCAACCAAACTAGGAAGTTTAATCTTGAATAATGTTATTAGAGGAGGTTTTCAAGGTAAAATTTACCCCGTAAATCCTAATACTAAAACTATTGCAGGATTAACCACTTATAAAAATGTTTCAGACATCCCTCAAAAAGTAGATGTTGCTTGTATAGTGGTTCCTGCAAAACATGTAACTAGCGTTATGAAAGATTGTGCTAAGAAAAAAGTAAAAGGAGTAGTAATAATATCTGCTGGATTTGGTGAAGTAGGTGAAGAAGGGAAAAAATTGGAAGATAAAATTATAAATATAGCAAACAAAAATAATATCCGTATACTCGGACCAAATTGCTTAGGATTCATAAACAATACAAATAAAACGAATCTTTCCTTTGCATCTATGAAACCTTTGAAAGGAGATATTGCCTTTATGTCACAATCGGGGGCTTTCTGTACAGCTATGCTTGATATGTCAATTCCAAAAAATCTAGGTTTTTCATATTTTGTTTCTATTGGTAATAAAGCAGATATAGGTGAGATTGATCTATTCAATCATTTCATGGAAGACCAGAATGTAAAAGTTATTAGTGCCTATCTTGAAGATATCACCGACGGTTCTCTCCTTATCCAAAATTATGAAAAAAATAAGAGACGAAAACCTGTAATTATTCTTAAGGCAGGGCAAACAGAAGAATCTAAAGAGGCAATTGAATCTCATACTGGATCTATTGCTGGGTCAATAGAAACCTTTAGAACAGCTATAAAACAGGCTGGAATAATAGAAGCTCAAAGTACAAGAGAGTTATTTAACCTTATGATGATGTTTTCTTGGTCCAAACCGATAAACGGCAAAAGGATCGCAATAGTAACAAACGCAGGAGGTCCAGGAATAATAGCAACAGATTGCATAATTAAAAATAAATTGGAGATAGCAGAAATTCCTAAGGATGTTCGCCAAGATTTAAAAAGGAATTTACCGGCAGAATCTAGCGTTGGTAACCCAATAGACGTCATAGGTGACGCTACAGCAGATAGATACAGGTATCCCATTGACGTACTAGCAAATTCCGATGAAGTAGACGCAATAGTTATCATTTTAACTCCCCAGTTAGTCACCCAAGTTGAAGAGACTTCGAAATTAATTCTTAATGCAACGCAATTGTATAAGAAGCCTATAATCCCTATTTTCTTAGGTAAAAAATATGTAACCTCTGGATTACAGAGATTCTACGATAATCATGTACCAGCATTTACAGAGATAGAAGATGCGATAAATTCGCTAAAAACTTTATACAAATATAATCATCATACAAAAAACTTCTCAACTCAGAAAATACAAAAAAAATGGCGTAAGATAAAGAATAAAGACAAAGGTGATTTTGAAAAAGAAATCAAAAATCTCACTACTAAAAAGACAAAATCCGTTCCTGACAAATTAGTTGAAAAAATGGCTGGTGAAATAGGAATAAATTTACCTAAACAAATTGTTACTAAACAGATCTCAGAAGCTTTAAATTTTGCTGAGGGCAATTACCCAGTAGCCTTAAAAGTTGCTAACGAGGTAATTGCACATAAGACTGATATGAAAGGAATTTATTTAAACATCGCTGACCCCAACGAACTTTTAGAATGTTATGAAAAAATCCAAAAAGAAGTATATAATTTACTCAACACAAAAACTTTTACAATGGTTGTACAGGAACAACTATCTCCCAAGGTTGAGTTTTTTATAGGAGCCAGTAGAGACGGTAAAGCTGGTGTTTATTCTCCAGAGATCCCAGGTTTCGGACATTTGGTTGTTTTCGGACAAGGAGGAATATACACTGAAATTTATCAGGATTTTGGTTATGTATTAGTTCCAGCTTCAAAGGAAGATATTAAAAAATCTCTAGAAAAAACCAAAATTTATCAAATATTAAGTGGTGCTAGAGGAAAAGAACCTTTAAATATAGACAAGATTGTAGAACAGATTTACAAAGTACAAAAACTCATTTTATTATATCCTGAAATTGAAAATCTAGATATTAATCCTTTAATAATAACAAAAAGAGATGCAATAGCTGTTGATATAAAAATGTTTGTAAGTAAATAGACTAGGATATAAATTCTTTTATACAAGCATAGGTCTTCTCCCAACGTTCTTTCGTGGTAACCTCGGATTTATATGCAGTATGAGGAGTTATAAAGATCTTAGGATTTTTTACAAGTGGATGATTTTGATTAAAATTAGCTTCATTACATAAGACATCTAATCCTACGAAAGAAAATTTGTTTATTTTTTTTAATAAATCTTGTTCATTTATCAATGGCCCTCTGGCTGTATTTATCAACACAACTCCTTCTTTCATCTTACTTATAGTTTCCCTATTTATCATATGCCTGTTATTTTCATTTAGATTGCAGTGTAAAGAGATAATATCAGACTCCCTCAATAGCTCATCCAAAGAGTGTATAAAAAAGCCATCAATCATATCACCCTCTCTATACTTATGATCATATACTATGACTCTCATACCAAAGGTATCTGCTAACTTTGCAACTTCCTTTCCTATACGTCCATAACCTATGATTCCAAGAGTTCTAACTGTTAAATCAACACAGTTCACTTTGTCATGACAAAAAGTTCCCTTTTGAATTTGTTTTTCTGATTCTTTAAATTGTCGAGCATGATATAAAATCAAACCTATGGTATGATGAGCTATATTATGCCTAGAATACTCAATATTTTTATACTCTATACCTTTTTCCTCACAATATCTAACATCTATATTATCAACCCCAATACTCCTAGTAATTATTAGCTTCAGATTTTTTATCGAATCTATAGTTTCACGATCAAAAACTGAAGTTGGGAAGGCAGTTACTATCTCAGCAGTAACTTCACTACATTCTTGCAGATACTGATTAAGTGTACAATCAAAATATTCATGTCCCTTTTTACGAGCATATTTAGACTGGCTGGATCCAACGTCAAAATGTAAAATTCTCATAGATTCTTACAAGACAAAAACTATAACAATAATAATCGCGAAAATAACAATCAAACCCGCAGCTAAACCAACAATAAGAAGTGGATTAATTTCACCCCTCTTTTGTTGTGAGCCCGCAGTATTTTGTGTGAATTCTTCTGGAGATTTTTGGGGTTGTTTCTGCACTTGTTCTCCTCCTTCACTAGATTTATGAGGATCCTCTCCCTGGGATAATGAATCTTGCAGATTTGCAGGAACTCCTTCAGGGGATTCTGGCAATTCAGGTGATTGCTCTACAGGCCCAAACTCTTCTCCAACGGTAGTTTGTTTCTGTTCACCTCCTTCCAAGCCAGAAGCGGGTAAATCTTGAGCAGAAGACTCAGTCTGTTGTCCGTAAAACTGCTCACTACTTTGCAAAGATTGACCTTGTTGTTCAACAGTGCCTTGATCACTCTCCTGCCCAACAGTATCCTCTTTTTGCTCTATATCTTGCGAAGAAGGAGGTGGAGGGGGGGATGAACTAAAAGGGGAAGGAGAAAACTGCCCTGGTTGTTGAACATCCATCTGAGCAACATCCTGTGACTGTTGAACATCATCTTGAGAAACCTCTGAAGGTTGTTGATCTCCAACTTGAGTAACATCTTGTTGTTGAGTATCACTTTGAGGAGGTTCTGGTGGACTAAAATCTGGTTGAGGAGCCTGAGCTTGTTGTTGGGAATCCATCTGAGTAGTATCCTGCTGCTGAGTATCTTCTTGAGGAGGTTCTGGTGGACTAAAATCTGGTTGAGGAGCCTGAGCTTGTTGTTGAGTATCCATCTGAGTAGTATCTTGTGATTGTTGACTATCATCTTGAGGAGGTTCTGGTGGACTAAAATCTGGTTGAGGAGCCTGAGCTGATTGTTGAGTATCCATCTGAGTAGTATCTTGTGATTGTTGACTATCATCTTGAGAAGGTTCAGGTGGGCTAAAATCCGGTTGCGAAGCCTGCGCTTGTTGTTGGGATTCCATCTGAGTAGTATCTTGTGATTGTTGACTATCATCTTGAGAAGGTTCAGGTGGGCTAAAATCCGGTTGCGGAGCCTGCGCTTGTTGTTGGGATTCC
>PWFU01000092.1 GCA_003554185.1 Candidatus Dojkabacteria bacterium | reverse complement strand
TAGTGAAGGAACGACTCGGGATAGGGCTGCCGGCCTACCTTAACCAACAACTATTCCAATTAGCAGGGCGGCGGTAAGAGAACGCTTGGAAGTGCTGCTGGATTAGGGTGTGATGCTACCGCTGGCGGTATGCCAGGTAACCGGGTTTTCCAAGAAGTTGACCTATCAATATATTGAGCTTTACAAGCTTTATGCTACCGAGGACTACATTATTGGCCCTGGGAAAGATCCGCCGCCTTGCCCAGGGCCAAATTGAAAAAAAACCAACCAGATAGCAAGATGATGGAAAACATGAACACCGGTAAGGGACTTCACAAATTCAACACCCTTACCTCCCGCGATATGGGAACAGTGCAACAAGCCCACTTGAAAGAACAGTTCGAACTGGCCGAGCAATCGGTCCTGGCTGAAGACTACGACTGCAAAAAAGAGCAGGCCGAAGCGATGGTCACAAGAAACTTGTCATCGAAATGGCTTTAGGCGAGATGACCACAAAAGAAATCGCCGACCGCATCTATCATTCAACTTTAGAGGTAGACACATACCTGAAAACATTCGACAAACTCTGTCTTCCATGATCCCGCCCTGGCGGATAATAATAACCTTTGTCGATGCTTACAAACAAGCTGATTTTAAACCGCTATTACAAAGCCTCCGGCCTTCCGTTACCCGACCTGTATGCCTTTTACCACCTAGCTACCGGTTTACTGCAGACAATGCTTTATTACGTAGCGAAAATGTCCTCCGGGGCTGGCTTGCTCGGACAGGCTTAAACTGTTTCTTAATCAAACCATGTTCGGTTAATACTTGCAGAATTCTTACTCTGATTCTCCCGGACCATACAATCACCATCCCCTTTGCGGTGATGCGCTTCGGAAGAAAAGGAAGCACAGTAGACAGCTGGTCCAAGGGAGGAATAGCCTTTGCTATAGATTTGGAAACAGGAAAGGTGGGCAAAGGACTGTTTCACCCTGACTATGGTTCAACAAAGGAAGTAACACATCACCCCGATAGCGGTGTGCAGTTATCCGGCCTGACAATCCCTTACTGGAAAGAAATAAAGGAAATGGTCCTAAAGGCAGCCATGGTAACCCCGGGGATCAAAAGTGTCGGCTGGGATGTGGCTGTCACGCAAAGGGGACCACTCTTAATTGAGGGTAACAGCCTCTGGAACCCCTTGATCTTTCAGGCTATATATGGCGGCTTTTTATCTTCAAAAAACAGGGCAGTACTTGCCCGGGCAGGGGTGACTATACGTTAATATTTGTCTGCTCTACAACGATTGTGTCCTCGCTGTAGTTGCCGGCAGTTGAGATTGATTTAATTAGCATTTATAGGGATGCTAATTAATCTACTCTTTCAATCATTCCAAATAGAATATCAAAAACCTGCTCCACAACATCTGGCGGGACTTTTTCTAAATATTGGACATCCCTGGCGACCAAATCGAGAGGCTTTACCTGTTCGCACATAACATAACCGGTGGTTTTACCAAAATGATCCGCAGCTTGATGCACAGTGTTAATAGGTTAATAGCCCAATGCAGCTTGTTTTGAACCGTGGCGAAAAACTCTTTTGTCAGTGGAGCTTCACTATCATAGTCAACAGAAAGTGCATAAATATCTGTAATTTTCTGATAAAACCGCCGCTCACTGGCACGGATTTCACGGATTCTTTCAAGTAACTCATCAAAGTAGTCTTTGCCGAAATTTTTACCCTGCTTCAACCGCTCGTCATCTAACACAAACCCTTTAATGATAAATTCTTTTAGAGTTTTGGTCGCCCAGATGCGAAATTGAGTCGCTTCATAACTGTTAACTCGATAACCTACAGCAATAGTTGCATCTAGATTGTAAAATTTAGTCTTGTACTTCTTATTATCAGCAGCAGTTGTTTCCAAAATGGAAACAACTGAATCACGATCCAGTTCACCAGATGAAAAAATATTATTTAGATGTTTACTCACAGCTGGCACTTTAACATTAAATAGTTGAGCAATGCCTTTTTGGGTCAACCAGAAGTTTTCATCTTGATACATAATTTCTACTTTTTTATTACCTTCTGGCGTACTGTAGAAAATGACTTCATTATTCACTGGATGACCCCTCCCTTTTTTCTAAACCATTGCAAATCATCTTTAAAACATATAATTAAGTATTCATTCTCGACTCATTTGCTTTTCTATAAACCTTGTTTTCTTTTTTGCCGTGCAATGCCCCAACAAATTTCTGTATCTCAGCCGGTGCAACATTGTTTTCCCACCGCTTAGGAGTTTCAAGTAAGCCAGCTTTTACTAAATAGGTTCTTGCCCACCCAACGCAGTTATCAAAAAGTGCCTGGGTTCCGCTTGGTATGATTACTTTGCATTCCTCGTCCGACAATTCAAACTGATCGGCAAATCGATCAGTAACCTCCCTCATCTTATGCTCTTGCTTATCGCCAGTTAACTTTAACAAAGGCAGCATAATGACTGATAATCTGGAATAGCCAAAAAATCACTCCTATCTTTCTTCACATCTAGCTAAACACACTGACTTGAGTAATTCAATAACTGGACACCTTTATTTAAACCGATGGAGACAAAAAATGACACTACTATTTTACACAATTATATGAATTTAACTTCAGAATTAAAAACAATCGCTAATTCTGCTAATTACTCTTTAGCAACTTAATCGATTCATCACCACTAATATTATCATACTCCCATACAGCCTCTCTTTTGTAACCAGAATCACTGTAGTAATTGATGTATACTTGCATGATCTCAGGCAATAACACATCTTTTTTTTCACTGTCATATTTCCCAATTACCTTATCATCACTTGCAATTATAGTATCAATCAGGACAGAAGGACCTTCCAAATGCACTTTAATGGACTCCCCTGATTTTGTAATGGCACTGGCATGAACATTTACATTTACAGCAATTCCCTTACCTATGTTGACTAGTGCTACTGTTGGGCTTAGATCTTGTTCCGTGTTTGCGTTCAAGCCAGCCATTTCAAGAGTTTTTCCCCATTAACCGAGACAGGAATATAAGAACCAATATGAACATATTCAAGCTTAATGAAAGGTTTTGAAGAGGAATGTATTCGAATTAGTCGTAGATTTATAATTGACAGTACTATTGCTATTATGGCTGTTATTCCAATAATTGAATCCAGAATAACACCCCCACTATCATAATCGGTTTTAATATTTACGCCACCTCGCTATAAACACTCTTCCCTGCGCCGAAGTAGTTATCATAGATATGCTGGTAGATGGCGGTAGTTTTCTTTTCATATAGTTCTGCATCATATTTTTCCGGCAGGCCGGAATCAAGCAGGGTTTCGATAGTGACCCTAACCTGGGCGCGGTCGCGCTGGCGCTTGCGCCAGTCGAGAACCAGCTTTTCTTTTTTCAGGGTCTCTAAAAGCTCCCGGGCTGTTTTCTTGACCTGATCCCGTTCTTTCTTGGCAAGCTCCGGTTCCGGCTTGGTAAGTAAGTCGAATAAAGCCAGTTCTTCTTCAGTAAGGTTCTCTCCAACTGAGCGCTGTTCTTCTTCCGTAAGATTCTGAGCGAACTCCATCAGGCGACTGAAGAATTCTTCTACATTTAAGCTACCAGTGTTATACTCATCAATCATCTTCTGAAACTTTTCAAGGTAGTCAACCCGCTGGCGGTTTAAGCGAACCATGTTATTTAGTTTCTTGGCAACCGCACCTTTTAATTTTTCAGCTTCGATATGTTTTTTACCCTGTTCAAACTTTTTGCGTAAAGCTTCAAAATCTATGTTGCTTAAATCAATTAAATGCACATTGCCATGTTCATCAGTTTGTTCCCTGATAATATATCCTTCTGCTGCAATAGAACTATCCAGCAGTTCTTCAACCTGAACCAATACCTCAGAGATATCAGCCTGCGGAGTTAATGAACGTATCATGTTGGCTAGTACCCGGACCAGTTCGCAATCAGCCTGGACTTCCAATGCTGCCTGGTCCGGCAAAACTGCCTTGTGCAACCTGGCCACGGTGGCAGCCTGCTCCAGGTAGCGCTTTTTATGTAAATCTGAAGCAACCAGGGCATCAACTGCATCACCAAGCAGTTCCACCCTTTCCAGCTGCTCTGCATTTTTAATCTGATCGGGTTCAATTCCTTTTTCCCGGCAGAGCATCCAGGTATCTTCAATGGATTGCTTGAGTGCTTCAACCAGAGCTTTTTTATCTTCAACCGGCTTTTCTCCTGCACCTGCTCCACCCGGACCATATATGGCCAGGGCTTTTTCAAGATTGCGGAACACCCCGGCATAATCAACAATTAAACCGCTCTGTTTATCTCCATAAACCCGGTTAGCCCGGGCAATAGTCTGCATTAAGGTATGGTTTCGCATCGGTTTATCCAGGTAAAGGGTTGAGCAGGAAGGAACATCAAACCCGGTCATCCACATGGCGCAAATAAAAACCAGGCGGAAAGGATCCTCGGGATCTTTGAATTTCTTCTCAAGATCCTCTTCCAACATCCTTTTACGGTGAGGGCCTATATCCAGCCCCTTTTGTTCCATGTCGTGAATTTCATTCTGGGCTTGTGATACCACCACAGCCATATCCGCAGTTTCCATCAACTTGATCCTGTCCTGCAGTTCAGTGCGCTCCGGATCAACAGCCCCTTTAACCTGCTGGCGCAGCTCAACCAGCTTCTTTTGCCAGTGCTGCTGAACTTTGTTGTACATCCGTACAGCAGTAGCTTTATCAATACAAATAACCATGGCTTTACCCTGGTAACCGCGGGTAGTAAAATGTCCCACAATGTCTTCTGCAACTGCTTCAAGGCGATCATCACGGGTAATAAGATGATACTCACGGGAAAATTCCCGCTCCAGCTTTTTCTCCTGCTCTTCATTCAGTTCAGCTTCTTCAAGCAGGGCTTCCATATCTACATTAAGGTTCTCGTTGGTCAGCTGCAGTTCGGGAATACGGTTCTCGTAGTATAAGGGCACGGTTGCTTTATCATCCACGGACTGACGGAAATCATATACGCTGATGTAGTCACCGAATACCTGCCTGGTTTTCTCTTCCCCAACTATTAATGGTGTGCCGGTAAAGGCCAGAAAAGATGCCTTCGGCAGGGCCGTTCTCATGTTCAGGGCCAGGGTATCGTACTGGCTGCGGTGGGCCTCGTCGGTGATGACTATGATATCCTCCCGTTCTGAAAGAACAGGGTGAGTTTTCCCCGGTTCTTCCCGGAACTTATGGATCAAGGTAAAAATGTAGCGGTGATCTTCACTTAACAGCTGACGCAAATGGTGGCTGCTTTCAGCCTGGGCTTTGCCCTTGGTGACCACCCCGGAGGAACTGAAATTCTTATAGATTTGATCATCTAACTCTCTACGATCGGTAACTATAACGAAAGACCAGTTGCCTGGTACTTTTCGCAGTACCTTCTGTGAAAAGAAAATCATCGACACACTTTTACCGCTGCCCTGGGTATGCCAGAACACCCCCAGGCGGCCCTGGCGTTCCTTGATATTGTGCAGCGCTTCGATAGAGTTATTAACTCCGAGGTACTGATGGTTTTTCGCTACCAGCTTGACCTGACCGCCGGGAACAGTCATAAAGAGGGTAAAGTTTTCGACCAGGTCGAGCAGGCGGAACGGCTCACAGGTTCCCTTGAGCATAGTGGTCAGGGAAACCCGGCCTTCTTCTGCTTCGCTGCCGACCTTTTTCCAATCGGAGAAGTGCTCCCAGCCGGCGGTAACTGAACCAATTTTGCTGGCGTTGCCATTGGAAACAATAATGAAAGCGCTATACCAGAACAGGTGAGGGATAGTATCTTTATAGTCCTGCAAATTGCCAGTGTAGGCTGTCTCCAGGTTCTGGTCAACTGCCTTGAATTCCATCAGTATCAGAGGCAGGCCGTTGACAAAACCAACTACATCCGGGCGACGGGTATACATTTCACCGGTTATCCAGAACTGTGAGCAGATCAGAAAGTCATTGTTAGTCGGTTCTTCCCAATCGATAATGCGGACATATTCTGTACGCTCACCCTGGTCGGGATCGGGAATTTGGACCCGTACTCCGTTTTTTAGCAGTTCATAGATTTCACGGTTGGCAGCAACCATGCTCATCCGGGAGCGTTCGCGGGTCAGTTCTTCTACCGCCTGGCTGATAGCTTCTGGTGGCACATCGGGGTTTAGCCTTTCCAGCACAGGTCGCAGCCGGGCAGTTAAAACCACTTCCGCCTTATTCTCCCGGCCCAGGGGGCTATGGCCATGCTCGAACTCACCGTAGGCGTTGCAGGTTTCCCAGCCCATACTTTCCAGCAGCTCTATGGCAGGCTGTTCGATAAGGGTGTCTTCGCTATAGCCGGTAGGGGTCATCACTTATTCTCCTCTTCTGCTTGCTTTAAGTAAGCCACGCCTTCCTTAGTGGTTTTGTAACGCTGTTTAGGGCTATTAGGCTTATCTGGCATAGTCATAAGCAACAAACCACTAGATACCAAGGGTTCTATATAATTTACTCTAAAATGTTTTCTATCTTTGATCTGCGCTACTTCTTGCAGCTCTTCTCTTTTTCTACCTTCATTTAATGCAGCTTTTAGCACAGCTACAACTTGGGGGGTGCTTGAGGGGTACTTGGGGGGTGCTTGAGGGGTGCTTGAGGAATCTTCAGCTTTTAGTGGATAAAAAACAGCATCAAAGAAATTACTCACTTTAAACTCAGGTTCCGGGTAACCACTTGATACAGCGCCCTCCCGCATCCTTCTAATTCCAGTACCGGCTTTTTCTATAAAGTCTATCCGATGTAAAAGATCAGCTATTAAAGGATTCCTCCTAATGCTCTTACGACCTAGGTCGCCATAGCTCATACCTGCAGGCAGTCCACCAGGACTGGTTACCTCAATACGATCAGAATAAATTTCAACGAATACATTGCCCCCTTCGATGAACCAGTCCCTGTGCATCACTGCATTTGTTATCGCTTCACGTAAAGCTCCCATTGGGTATTCAGGGATATTTTCACGCTGCAGCTTTTCTATCTTATAAGCTGTACGGGTATTACGTTCGACAAAGCGAAGGCTGCTTTCTATATCTTCAACAACCCCTTCGGCAAAATCTTTCCGATCTAATACATCTGCTTTATTATCACCTTTCAAAAGCAGGCATGTTATATAAGCCTGATTTAAAAACCTGCGTGGCTCTTTGGCAAAGAATAGCACCCCTGCATTGCGAAACAGCAGCTTGCCTTCATTGTGTTCAGCAGCCTCAATATTAACCAAAATATCCTCTATATTGCTTTCAAGAGTAATGGTGCTTTTCTTTAACCAGTATTTGAACTTAGCATGGTCAAAATCATTGGGATAACTAAACTTAGGGCAAACAGATAGGTCGAAACGAATAGTTCCTGCCTGTTTGAAGAGATTATGAATCTCCTCGCGAGTTAGTTTTTGAGTAACTGCACCTTGACGTATAAAAAAACCATCACTACATTGTACAGGCTTGTTATCACTTTCTTTTATTATAACCACAACGACTGCATCGATTCGCTGTAATGTCACCTGTACAGGTGGATCACAATTCCTTGCAAGGTTTTGGATATTCCCTCGCAACTCATTTGTATCTTCTATGCCTACTACCTGACCTTTATCATTCACCCCAAGCAATATTTTGCCACCAGCAGTATTGGCAAAAGCAGTTAACACACTGGCGATATCTTTATTTGGCTTTGCCTTGTATTCTAGCATAGTACCTTCGCCTTCCTGGAGAAGGATTTTTAAATCAGCATTTTTCAAGAAGCCGCCTCCCCTGGCACTTTGATATCAAGTTCTGAAACAGCTACCTCGCCGGAGATTAGTTTAGGGAGAAGGAGATCGCGGGTTTGGCGGAGGGTTACATTTTTCTTTTCAAGACTTTCAATTAGTTTTTCCATCGGTGCAACTATAAATTCAAACCTCTCAATAATCTCCTTTTCAGGATTTAAGATCTTTATACTTTCCATATCTTTTTTTGTTGCTGATTTAAAAATTGTTCCACCACCTATAATGTCTTCCTCTTTAAAAGTATCTCGTAAAAAATAGTATAAAAATCTCTGCCAGCCTGATTTATGTCTAATCGCACTGAGGCCTCTTCCTATTACCATTTTGGTGTCAGCAATATTAATTCTACCTACAGGCGCCCTGACTGAAAATAATATATCGTCTTTATTTGCAATACGATTTTTTAGCGTACAATAGTATTTCGTCACAGGATAGCGTTTCCCAAAATTGCTTACCCCTTGATGGAACGGTAATCCTGCTCCATTGCTATTGTAGAATTCTGATTTTGGAGATTGGCCCATTGTTATATTGCAAGCCTCATGAAGCTGTTTTATACTCCACCCCTCCGGAATCCTTCCCAGAGGGGAATCGACAAAGCGGACCTTTTCATGGCCGGGGAAGCGGAAATTGACAAACCACTCGCGGTAGAGGTTTTGGGCCATTTCTTCTAAAATCTTGATCCGCCGCAGGTTGTTTTCAATAAGGTCGTCGTAGGCAGAGAGGATGGCGGCGATTGTGCGTTGAATGTTTAAGGGAGAAACATCTATAGAGAATGCTCGCATGTCTCTTAATAGTAAATTTTTCTGCGCAGTACCTCCTGCATAAGCTATAAGAGCGTTTTTATTGTCTATGAGATAGTAATAAAGCCATATAGGCATAACTTTGTCTTTATCTGGCTTAATTATTGCTACGCTTTTTTGAAATGTAGTTCGATGTGTTTTTGGGTTGTTAGGTATAAGCGCCATACGCCCTATTGTACCACTGTTTGTAATAACAATATCATTAGCTTCAAGCCTTGTTCGGCGATGAGTATCTCTAAAATCATTTTCAGTAATTTGCCTTGCATTGGAATAATCAATCCAGCCATCTTTAACATCTTTACAGCTGATAAAATAAAAACCAGAGCCATCTTCATTTTGACAATCACCATGTTTGCCATCTGTTATAAGAACGCATACATCATTAAGTTTCTCCATCACTCACCCTCCAACAACTTCACCACATTCTCCGCAATCCGTTCCTCCAGCTCCCGCGCTTCAGTATTGAGCAGCTCCAGCTCTTCGTTCAGCTCTTCCAGCCGCTCTTTAAAATCGAAGTCATCTTCTTCACGCGCGGTTACCCCAACGTACCGGCCGGGGTTCAAGCTATAGCCCTGTTCTACTATCTCTTCAAGAGTAGCCACCTTGCAAAGCCCCGGCACATCAATATATTCAAGTTCCGGGAAGTTCTCTTTCAAAAGTTCCAACCCACCGTGCAGATCCTCCGGTTCTTCACCCCGGTATAAGCGGGCGATGTTGGCCAGGTACTCCACCTGGCCCGGGGTCCAGTCGCGGTGGGCCCGGTCTATCTGGCGGTAAAGATGGCGGGCATCTATAAAGAGTACTTTATCAGCCCGGTCGGTATCTTTTTTGCCCCGGTCAAGGAACCAGAGGGTACAGGGCAGGGTTACGGTGTAGAAAAAGTTTGAACCGACGGCAACCATTACATCAACTGCTTTATCTTCAATCATCTGCTTGCGAATTTCAAGCTCGGAGGCCCGGGCATCGGAAGCAGAGTTGGCCATGACAAAACCGGCCCGACCTTTTTCATTTAATGCGCTGTAGAAGATTTGAATCCAGACGTAGTTGCCGTTATCTGTACGAGGCAGACCAAAGGGAAAGCGGGGGTCGTCTTTTAAGCGTTCCTTGTCAATACGGTCGACATTGAATGGCGGATTGGCCATGACAAAGTCGAATTTGCCGGGGCTGGTGTGCAGATCTTCGTAATAGGTATTGCCCTGGCGGATATCGCCGCCTAAGCCGTGTACTGCCAGGTTCATCTTGGCCAGGCGCACGGTTTCGGAAACTCTTTCCTCACCGTAAATGCTGATCACATCTCCACCGTTATTGCGGTGCTCATCGACAAAGCGGGCGCTTTGCACAAACATACCACCGGAACCGCAGGCAGGGTCGTAAATTCGCCCACTGTAGGGCTCGATAATGCTGACGATAAGTTTAACAATGCAGGTGGGGGTGAAAAACTCGCCACCCTTCTGCCCTTCGCTCATGGCGAAGTTACCGAGAAAATACTCGTAAATTTTACCGAAAGCATCGCCTTCTATATCCATCGGAATCGAGTTAAGCAGTTTTAACAGCTCAGAAAGGGCATTGTTTTCCAGACGATTGTAGGTTTTCGGCAGGATATCTTTTAAGTCAGGGTTTTCAACTTCAATAGTGCGCATAGCATCATTGATAGCCTGGCCAATATTGCTGCCCTCAGGCAGGTTAAGCAGGGAAGAAAACCGCGCTTCCGGGGGTAGGTACATTACCCCGCGGGCCTGATAGTCGGTGGGACCGATTTTACGCCTGCCTGTACTCTGTCCGGCCAGCTCAGCTTCTACGAAGCTGAATTTATGATCGGCATAGCGCAGGAAGATTAATCCGAGCACGGGAACTGAATACTCGGAGGATTTTAACTTGGAATTTGCTCTTAGTTCGTCTGCAGCGCTCCAGAGACGGCCTTCTATTTGGTTATTGTTGTTTTGGCTCATATTACCTCCAGGGTATCGGGTATTTGTTGAAAGTTGTTAAAATAAAGTGAGGTTATAAACTACCGTACTCTAATTCTATAATTGTTTGACTAATCCTGCTTTTTGGTACCGGATAATAATTCAATTATAGGCGGCTGAGCTGTCATATATGACAGCTGAAAGCTGAACTGGTGTTTTAAGGCAGGAAACCAAAATATTGAAGCCTGTTTTACCGGCAGGCCCTTAATTTCTTCCTTTAACTGCTCTACTACCTTTTTCAAAGAAGCTTTCTGCACCAGTGCTGCCAGGTCGAAAACAAAAGTAACCGGAGCCAGTAACCCTACATATTACATAACCAATCGTTCTCTTTTCTCAGTAGACCGCTGGTTATAGAAGTCCGGAGTATTTGCTATCCAATTGACCTGTACTTTTTTCTTGTAGATTATACTTGTCTTCCAGGATATGATGTAAGTGTGTAACTACACATAAAGGAATGATTGCCATGAAAAGAACTCAAATACTAGTTAAAGAAGAACAACATAATTACCTTATTCAACAGGCGGAAGTTAACAATACCAGCATATCTGATATTGTCCGAAAAATGATCGATGAAAAAATGGCTGAAACAATGAATAAACAATCCCAGGGCGGTATAAAAATGGCTGAATTAGCCGCAGATGGATCTGAAGATTATAAAAACCACGATGAGGATCTATATTAATGAGGAAAATATGTTCGGTAAATTAACCGCCCTGAACAATGTAAACCTGGAAGTAAAACAAGGAGAGGTGTACGGCTTTATCAGCCCCAACGGGGCGGGTAAATAGTAACCTGAAGCAGTTAACCTTAGATTCAGAAGAAGCCTATGGTAATGTTTTTAAAGGGCTTGTTTAAGCATGCAATTATTCAGGCAGCAATGATTAAAGGTGCTAAAAAGGCAGAGAGTTGGTGACGAAAATGGTACGCTATAGGAAAAGCTGCCTGGATTCCTCACAAAAATGTTATAAAAGGAATATTTGATTTGACGTGGGATATAGGTTACATCTTAAACTTCAAGGACGGTAGGGTTATTGAGGTTTTCACCTGTCCTCTGCTAGAGGAAACCCAAATCACCGGCAGGCTCTGGAGTTTTCGCGATATCACCGATCGCAAGAAGGTGGAAGATAAACTGCGCCATATGGCTGCCACCGATGAACTGACCGGTTTAGGCAATCGTCGTTATTTCATGCAGGCAGCGGAGTATGAAGCGGAAAAATCCCTCCGTTACAAACAGGTCTTTTCGCTGCTGATACTTGATATTGACCATTTCAAGCGAGTAAATGATACCTACGGGCATGCAGTGGGAGATGAGACTCTGAAGCACCTGGCTGTAGTGATCAAGAAACTCTTGCGCCGGGTTGAAATTCCCGGCAGGCTGGCAGACCTGCCTGCCGGCCGCTGCCGTGTTCGTTTTCCCTTGAAAACATAAAAGCCACTAAGCCTAAATAGTTATAATATATAGTTACATGATATAATGAGAGTAAGTAAGGGACCATCTTTATTCTTGGTTACCGAATATAATACAAATATTGAAAGGAGGCGAACGTATGACCGCTGTAAGCAAAGTGAAAGTTAATAAAGAAATATATTTATGGGCGATCGAAGAATCCCGGAGAGATTTTGGAGAGATAAAAAGAAAATTTGAAAAAATCGAGAAATGGATGTCTCAAGAAGATTATCCTACTTTCAGGCAGCTGGAAAAACTGGCTAACTTTTTAAGAGTGCCTTTTGGTTATATGTTTTTAGAGAAGCCTCCGAAAACCAATCTGATAGAATCTGAATTTAGAACGATTGAGAATAAAATACCAGAAATCAGCAAGGAACTCCAAGACACCCTATATAATATGGGCAGAAAAAAGGATTGGTTAAGTGAGTACCGCAAAGAAAAAGGCTGGGAAAAATTAATCCCTGATGATTTTAGTGACTTGAATGCAAAAGACCTTAATATTGTCTGCCAACGTGCTAAAGAATTTATAGGTTTAGACGAGTTTTGGTATAAAGAGCATAGGAACAAAGGCTCTGCCTTTAAGTTTTTAAGAGATGTGCTTGAGAACAAAGAAATCATAGTTATGCAAAACGGGATTGTAGGCTCTAATACCCGTCGCAAATTAAATGGAAATGAATTCAGGGGATTTTTATTGTATGACGACATTGCCCCACTTATATTCATCAATAATAATGATAGCCCAGCCGGGAAAATCTTTACTTTAATCCATGAATACATTCACTTCTTATTACAAGAAGATGATATATTCATAGATGAAGATTTAGCAATTGAAAACAAAGAAGAGAAAAAGATCAATAGAATAACTGCAGAGTTTTTAATCCCTACATCTCATGTTAAGGACCTATGGGATAATAGCAAGAATGAAATAGAACAAGTGGAAGAGTTCAGTCAATTATTTCATGCTAGCCGCCTGGCAGTAGCTATTAAACTTAATGGCATGGGCATCATTAACCAGAACATCGTTGATAAAATAAAAGAGAAAACTAAAACAGAGTGGAAGGATAATAATTTGGAATCTGGAGGCGGTAACTACTACCACAATAACAGATCCCGTTTTGGCAATAGTTTCATAAGAACTGTAATCCAGGGAGCAGAATCCGGTGATATCAGTTATACTTATGCGTTTAATATCCTTGATGGTTCTGCGAAGACTTACGATTATTTTAAAGAGGAAATTATGAGCTATGGGGGATAAATATTTAATTGACTCAAACATATTTATTACAGCCCATAGACAAATATATCCCTTTGACATTGCCCCAAGTTTTTGGGAAAAGCTGGCGGAAAAAACATCAGGTAAAATAATAATAATTGAAGCAGTTCAAAAGGAGATACTTAAAGGCCAAGATTTATTGGCTGAGTGGTATGAAAGAGAAAAGACCAAATTTCAAGTTTTTGGAATACCTGATCAGGAGGTAATTGAAGCCTACCAAAAGATAATAACTTCTATCAACAATAATGAACGATACAAACAATCAGCCAAGGAAGAATTTGCTTCATTGCCTGATTCTTGGTTATGCGCCTATGGTTTAGCTTATGGGGACAAAATAGTAACGCTGGAAAAATACCAAACCGAGATTAAAAGCAGGATAAAAATTCCTAACGTATGCAGAGAATTTGGAATTGAATATATCGATTTATTGCAATTTATGAGAGAGTTAGGTATTAGGTTGTAAAGGAACTGGTTGATCTATTAGAAAACCTTTATGAATAATAAGCTTATAAAAACTATCAGTATGGATAATTCTACTCATTATATAAACGGGAACTACCAAGTGTTATTAATAAGGCTCTGAACCTTAGTAAAATTGGGCTTTCAGAGCCTTTTCTATGCACACTTTTCCAGGCTTTCCATATCCAGCGCCATTAAGCCGGCCAGTAAAACTGGACAGGGGGGCATGACCACAAGTGGATCGCTTTTCTACCAGCGTTGGACCCAAAGTGGATCACTTTTTTCCTGGCGTTGGTGGATCAGTCTTTTTCCAGCGAGTGGATCACATTTTTCTTGACGATCGCACTTGTTTTCCCGATCCCTTACCCCCTGCGATGAATCTGGCCGATACGGGCCAACTTTTGTCATATTTGAAGAGCATTAGTTGGTGCAAAGTTTGCAATTCTACAGTAATCCACCGGCGGGCTGCCCCAACCGGCCTATCTGGCCTTAAGGTAATTATAAGCGGGTGGTGAATGAAGCCGGTCAACCACAGCGGGGTCAGGCAGGCTGAATGGTTATTAAAACATCTCTTACCGCCCAACCTAGATAATATTTGCTTTTATACTTAGCTTACCTGCGGATTTTTCCAGAGATTAGCATTACGATATAAAGGATTTTAAATTTTAATGTGGAAATAATAATAAAGA
Organism: Candidatus Dojkabacteria bacterium; assembly: GCA_003554185.1. GTDB lineage: Bacteria > Patescibacteriota > Dojkabacteria > SC72 > T1SED10-24 > T1SED10-24. The sequence goes on along the minus strand of PWFU01000092.1, from coordinate 581 downwards.
GTGTTTTGGCAATATTCAATGCTTCAGGACATCTTTGATGTTTTTCACTTCTGTAAACCTGACAGCTTTAATTAAATCAAAACTAATAAGCGGGGAGGAAAAGCAAATGAGAATAGTATTCATCGTATTAATGATCCTTTTAGCCATCGCAGTTGCTGTAGTGGCTGCGCTCAACAATGAAATTGTTACTGTGCACTATCTTTTTGGCCAGGTGGAATTAACCTTATTTGCAGTGATTTTGGGTTCTACCTTTGCCGGCATATTAATTATGGTACTTTTTGGCATTTATCGCACTATCCATAACTATATAAAGTCTGAAAGCGAGCGTAATCTAAAAAAAGAGCTGCAACAACGAATTAAACTGCTGGAAAGGGAAAATAAGAAGTTAGAAGAAGAGGTAGAAAAGCTTAAGAAAGAACGCGAAAATGCCGCTGAGAAATCAAGAGCAGAGTTGGAAGCCGAGAAAAATAAACTGGAAGAAGAACTAAATAAGCAGAGGAAAGAACGTGAAGAAATCATTGAAAGGGAACAAACTGAATTAGGGGCTGAAAAAGAAAGGCTGGAAGAAGAGTTAAGGAGAC
>PWFU01000109.1 GCA_003554185.1 Candidatus Dojkabacteria bacterium | reverse complement strand
TTGATATAACAACTATAACTAAATGGATACAATGATCTCGGGTTATAACTGGACGCTTAAACCCGAAGGAGTAAGTAGCGTAACCGGCCATAAAGGCCGGTTATTTTTTTAAGAGAGGTGGTAGCAAGCCGGTAAAGTATCTCATTGTTTTATAACCTTCAGTTCCAAGACTTAAGAAGAATTTAAGAGTCAAGAAATAAGGTAATAGGCATTAATCAATTAGATTATGGAGGAGGCAATTAATTGATGGGTAAATTATCAAAAGGTAAATGGCTGGCCATTGTGCTGGTTCTGTTACTATGCTTTGGAGGAGTGGCTTTGGCAGCGCCACCTGAACACGCGGGTGGTCCCGGTGGATCGGTAGGCTCTCCGGGTCATGCTGGTGGTTCATCTGACAAAGAAGATGAGACAAATACAACAGAAGGGGAAGTACCTTGTGAACCAGAGAAGGTAGTTGACCTTATTGCCGGTCAAGATATGGTGGTTGGCTCGATTACAGTCACGAATGACGATGAGAATTTATGTGTCACCTATGCACTTGATGAAAATGCACTTGAAGCAGGCTGGCTCATTTATGAGACACATCTGGCTATTGCTACTGAAAAAGAGGGGATCCCACAAACAAGAGGTAACAGGTGGGGAACTAACCCTATTCCCGGCCAGTTCCCCTACGGTAATGATGAGTTGGGCGGGGTAGAGTATTATGAGGAGTGCATCTTATTTGAAGACCTAGATTTTGAGATCGGTGATGAAGTGTATATCGCCGCCCATGCGGTGGTTAAGCGTTTTGACAGAGATATGACAAGCGCAACTATCTATGGCAACATCGGCGGGTACACGGGATCGGGCCCTCAAGGTGATATCTATGAAATTGACCCGCTTACCGAGACAGAGGACCTTATCTTCGATAACCCTACTACCGACTTTGAAGCAAATTGGTATCCCAATGCACTTGCCTACGATGAGGACAATAAGCGCCTCTACTTTACTACTCACAGGGATAAACTCGTCTTCTACGACTTAGATAAGGAGGAAGTAGTCGAGGATATAGATCCGAAAGGTATATTCGTTAATAATGATAACGTACTGGGCGCAACTTTTGGCGACGGATACTATTGGTATATCTTGAACAGGTCACCCAATTTATATAGGTTAGGGTTTGACGACAATGGAAAAGTTACAGAGCTTAAGGAGTATGTATTGCATCCCGAGGATAGTCTGACCCAGGGTGATATAGAATACAGAGACGGTATGATCTACGGAAGCAGTGGCACAGGTGCAGGAGGTTGGAGAGGCTTTTTCTCTTACGACATCGAGGGCGATGAGTTTAAAGCTTTGAACGAGTACGAAGAAGGTGTCAATGGCTTACAGCTTGCCTGGGGTTTAGATGAAGATGGCAACAAAGTACTGTACGGTTGCCGCGGGATTCGTGAGGACGGGGAAGTTACAGGTAGTGAATGGTTCACGACCGATTTAGAAACTGGAGAAGATACACCTGTAGGTTTCATTAGCGATAATGCCTATCAAGATCTTGCTTCATTCATAGACTATGAGGAAACCTGGGAAAGCGAAACCGCCTGGGGCGAGGGCGAGCGCTTCAACGAGAGAGGCAACTGGGGTATGTACTTCGAGTATAAGATTTGTGAACCCCCTCCCGAAGAAGAAATATACCCCGAGAGCGGCACAACCTCTGTAGCCTACGAAGACCTGCCAAAAGATGACAGTGATTGGGACTACAATGACTGGGTGGCAACTATCGAAACAGAGGGTACTTTCCGGAGTGTAGCGGGAGATAGATATCTGACGAAAATGGAATTCGATATAACACCCAAGGCTCGTGGTGCAGCAGATAATCACTCGTTCCATATAGTGATACCGGCAGGCACGTTCAGCATTAACGGAACTTACGAGCTCACCATCTTTGATGGAAGCGGCGATCCACTCCCAGATCCAGTAACGGGCAATTTTGATGCAACGACAGAAAATGACTTTACCATTTGGGAATCAACCCTTGACGCTTTACCGAACATGAGCAATACCGGAGATGGCCAGGATCCTGTTGACCCATCTCAGACGGCGAAGGTGAGCATCGTATTTGACGGTGATGGTTGTGATGACTTTGACTTCGGAGACTACCCTGAAACGGACATAGGGGTTCACGGCGATGGTTTATTCTTCGAGCCAATTCTAATTAATAAAACTAAAAATATGGAGGTTCCATTTAATGACATCCGGATGCTGGTAGTGCCCGATGACTGGAGATGGCCAAAGGAACAGATTCGTATTTGGAATGCATACGATGCGGTTGGAGAAGATACTGGACAACCAACATTTGTAGATGGATGGTGGGACCTCGGCTTTAACGAAGATTTAGTCTATTAGTAACCACATAGGAGAGATTGCTTAATATGGGCAGTCTTCTTTAAAATCAAAACGCTAAGCTCAACCCCCCCCGGGACGCACCCAAGCTCCCAGGGGGTTTTTTTACTCAGTACTACTCTACTATTCCCCAGCTCCAGTCTGTTCTCCTCCACTTTCTCAAAATAGAACTATCGCCCTTGATCTTTGACCATCTTCTTGACACATCCAACTGGTTCTGAAAAGTCTGTCGTTTCGAACTTTTTCGATGCTGCTGTGTTTCTCTCCGTGACACTCTCATGTTAAATGGGTTCGAGGAGAAAGCATATAAAGGTGGACAAAAGTGCCCGAAATATTTCGGTTTTTGTCTCCGGCAAATCCCAGAATCTCTCTAGAAGGGTATTACCCCTACAGCGAATAAGGTGACCTGGGTGCGATCTTTTAACTCAAGCTTTTCAAGGATAGCCTCAACGTGCTATTTCACGGTGTGTTCGCTAATATATAGTTGCCTGGGGATTGAGCTTTTCCTTATGCTTTTCCCAGGTTTTTCTGCATTTTCACTTCCCGGGTGGTGATCGATTTCAGGGGCAGGTTATTGATAGATGCCAGCCAGGCTGTTTATGCGGGTAGCACTGTTCTTGGGACCGGTCGCAAGGGTTATGCCTTGATTGGCAGTCAGCGCATGGTGACCTGGGCCGATGATTTGTCCGGTAAGGCTAACCGGGGGTTCAGCTAACCGGGCATTTTTTCCCCGGCCACGGGGCCAGGCGCCTGACCGGGTTCTTGTGAGGCTTGGTGGTTTTTTCGAATGCTTTCCTGGTTTCTTCATCGGAAGGGTTGTAAACGATCAGGTAAAGGTCTCCTTTTTTGGTGTTGATCACTGTTTCTGTGGCCAGGTAGGACAGGGGGCCGTACTCGGGATGAATCAAGGAGAAGTACTGGTAGGTGGTATCGTAGTAATTTTCATAGTGGTAGCTGGTGTACCAGTCGATGCCGAACTGTTTTTCTTTTAGCAAATGGTGTAATAATTGTTTGAAGTAGGGTGTGTGCCGGTAGCGCAGGGAAGTGCGGCGGAATTCCAAGATAGCCATCATTGCCGATTCCTTCCAGCAGGAGCCGAGCACTTCTTTGAAGTTTAGCCAGGGAGAATAAAGCAAATTCAAGAGGTTCAACCCCG
>PWFU01000095.1 GCA_003554185.1 Candidatus Dojkabacteria bacterium | reverse complement strand
TTATTATATTTGGACAAAACCTACTAGTATAACCTTCATTTGCAACCCCTTATCTATTTTATTAGCATTTATTATTTCACTACTAATCCACATAGTTTTAAAAAAATTAGAATAGAAACTAAAATTAATACATGTATACTTATAAATCGATTTTAACATCTAGACAAAAAGGAATTGCCAATTTGAAATAAATATTCCATGATGGAAAGAATGTTAATTTGAAACAATACTAGAAATGAATAACTAATTAAGTCTTCATCGTACTTTTCCCTAAAAAATTATTTTTCTGACCTGATAAACCGTTAAATATCCCACGCCCCCACTTCCACACACCCACATGACTGACATCGTTCTGGAACTCGGAGACGAACACTACAACATAGACATGGGAGACGGTTTTGTGATCTCTCCCGAAGTTAGGTTTTTAGATCTGGTCGATACCCCCGAGAGTTACGTTGGTCAGGCCAGATTGATACCTAGAGTTGTTGGATCTGAAGATAAGCTAGAATTCCATCAACCCGGGATAGGAGATTTATGTCCAAAGGACCATCATCTTTTAGATGGTCTCACAGACGACGACCATCCGCTTTACCTTCGTCACGACGGGCAGCGGGAACTAACGGGAGACTTGATCCCGGAGGTAGATGGTGAACTATCCCTCGGAGATATGGATAACAAATTTTCATCTGTTCATACCGAATCGATAAACAGCCACGGCTCCGGACTGATACTTACCACTGGAGAGAAATTAACAGGCGATGTTTACGACATATTAGTTACCCCGAGCGGTATCACGCGGTTCGACTGTGATACGCTATTTGAAGGTGACATCGACTGGACTTCCGGTAAGAGTTTCCCCAGGATCTACGAAGGCGGTGTTATCCCATCCATGGACGATGGGGAATGGGGTATGTGGCACGATACAGATAACGAGAAGTACTGGGTAGTGTTTAGGAAGGGATCTGAGACGCACAGGGTTGAATTGAAATCTTAGAAAAGGTCTTATTTTTCAGAATGAGATATGATATGTTTCAAGATATCTATGATCTGAGAGATCACTAAACTTCTGACGGCTTCTTATTGATCATCTATAAACGTGGTTTTCTACTTTTCTAAAGGGGGATAGAAGAGTGATCGAAAGGGAAAAGATATATTAGATTTAGATGTGTTGAATAATTTATATCAGGCTCCGGTGTGTACGGGAGTTAGTATATCGGGGCTGGGAACTGAATAGGGAAAAATATGATGTATAGAAAGATACTCGTGGGTATCGTGTTATTACTGCTTTTAGCTTCTGTAATGGCTGGAACGATTGTTTATCCGATCGAAGAAGACGATGGTTCGGAAGAGCTAAAATCTTCTGGAGATGATGAATACAAAGAGATAAGATCTGCAGGTGGAGGAGAGGGAGTGAGAAGTTTGGCCGACACTCCGTGGCCGAAGTTCAGGGGGGATAAGAGGAATACTGGGCTTAGCCCGTACGATACCAGCCACGTGGATGGTACTGAAAAGTGGAACTTCTCCACCAGCGGCAGTGATCCTTCGCCGACCATAGGGGGTAACGGTACGGTTTTCGTGGGATCAGGGGACACTAACCTGTATGCGGTCAACCAGGATGGTACTGAAAAGTGGAACTTCTCCACCAGCGGCAGTGTGCCGTCTTACCCGACCATAGGGGGTGACGGTACAATATACGTGGGGTCACGTGACGATAACCTGTACGCTGTGAACCCGGATGGTACCGAAAAATGGACCTTCGAAACAGGCGATGAAATATTATCTTCACCTTCTATAGGTGACGACGGAACGATTTATGTCGGATCTTATGACAATAACCTATATGCCATCGATCCGGATGGCACAGAGAAGTGGAGCTTCTCTACCAGCGACTGGGTGGTTTCTTCGCCGGCTATCGGTAGTGACGGTACAATATACGTGGGGTCATATGACTATAACCTGTACGCTGTGAACCCGGATGGTACTGAAAAGTGGAGCTTTTCCACCGGCGACTATTTGTTATCTTCGCCGGCCATCGGCTCGGACGGCACGATATACGTGGGCTCATGTGACGATAACCTGTACGCTGTGAACCCGGATGGTACCGAAAAGTGGACCTTCGAAACAGGCGGTGAAATAATATCTTCACCTGCTATAGGTGACTACGGAACGATATATGTCGGATCTTATGACAATAACCTATATGCCATCGATCCGGATGGCTCGGAGAAGTGGAACTTCACTACCGGCGACCGGGTGCATTCTTCACCGGCTATCGGTAGTGACGGTACAATATACGTGGGGTCATGGGACGATAACCTGTACGCTGTGAACCCGGATGGTACTGAAAAGTGGAGCTTTTCCACCGGCGACGATTTGTGGTCTTCGCCGGCCATCGGCAGTGACGGTACGGTGTACGTGGGGTCATTGGACGGTAACCTGTACGCGATAACCGGTGGTTATGAAATCCCTCTCACGACGGGTGGCCCATCCGATGGCTGGAATTTCGTATCTACAGCTTATACACCCTACAATAAAGATCTCGAATCCATCCTGAATGACACCGACTATGGAATATCTGGTAGCTATGAAAAAGTGATGTATTACGATGCCGATACGGAGGAATGGAAGAGCTATATGCCCGATAGAGATGAGCATTTCAATAATTTAGATACGTGGGATCATACGATGGGTGTCTGGATCAATATGGCAACTGATGACACTTTGACTATACCCGGTAAACCACCTTCTAACACAGATATAACATTGGAATCCGGCTGGAACATGGTAGGTTATCCCTCTGAAACCTCGGGTAATCAAGGACTACCAGAAGAAGTTACGAAGATAGGTTACTTCAATGCCTCTGAGGAATACAACCTAGCATACGACTACGACCCGGAAAGCTTCATCTTCGACCCCGGTCAAGGTTACTGGGTTTATAACGGTGCCAACGAACCTGTCACCTGGACCGTTGAATATGAATATGTACCACCTCCTCCCACGATGATATCTACCTGGAATACCGAAAACGCCGGAGTAAGCAACGACGATCAGATACAGCTGCCCCTTGAAGAAGAAGGAAACTATGATTTCACTGTTGAATGGGGCGATGGAACAAGCGATACGATAACGGAGTGGGACCAGCTAGAAGTCACTCATACCTACGATGAACCCGGTATCTACAATGTTTCCATCACGGGCACGATCGACGGCTGGACTTTCAATGACGGGGGTGATGCGGAAAAGATCATCAAGGTATCGCAGTGGGGTCCGCTGGCTCTCGGTGATTCAGGAGGATACTTCTACGGCTGTTCGAACATGGAGTTGACGGCTACAGATGCTCCCGACCTCACGGGGACCACGACACTTGCATATGCTTTCAGAGGTTGTGAAGACCTCGGCAGTAGCGGCAACATGAGTAGCTGGGACGTCTAGAGCGTGACAGATATGGGATACATGTTCTATTATGCCGAGTCCTTCGATCAGGACATCGGTGGATGGGATGTCTCGAACGTGACTGATATGAAATACATGTTCCGTGATGCCGGGTCCTTC
>PWFU01000115.1 GCA_003554185.1 Candidatus Dojkabacteria bacterium | reverse complement strand
AGCAAGATCCTGCGCGTCCTTGAGCGCCAGACCATCCGTTACGGAGGCACGTTTCCCTTCCTGGGTCATTTCAATTTGATATTTGCCGTCCTGGGTATCGCTGGCAAGGATCTTGATACCAATGTCATTCGCACTTGCGGCACCGCGGGTCTTGATGTCCTGGCGAAACTTCTCCTTCAGATCCTTCTTTTTCTTTTTGGCTGGCTTTTCCGGGGCTTTTTCCGGCGCCGCTTCTGTCGCCGGGGGTTCTGCCTGGACCGGTGGCTGCGCTGCGGGTTCAAGCGGGATCTCGTCCCTGCCGTCAAGAACATCCTGCGGAGTCGCTTTCTCGTCCTCGGTCAATACTTTTTTTGCATCCGCTTCAGACAAAGCCTGAGGGGGGACCGCAATATCGTCACGCTGATTGACGTCCGGGTGCGCCTTGCCGGTTTCATTAACAGGCGCGTTGAGCCCTTCAGGGAGCAGCTCGCGGCCGGCTATTTCGTCATACGCAAAAACCAGCGCGTTATTGACGCGGTTCTTTTCTGCGCCAGGCTCCATGGAGTCCAGAAGGGTTTCCAGTTCAACCGTTGCCTGCATCAGCTGATCGTCGGTATGCTCCTGAATCCGCGAGCGCATTGCGGACAGCTCTTCATCCCCGGGCTGATATGTCTGTTCTGGCGCCCGTCCTGATATGCCGGGCCCCCTGCTTCTCATAAGCGGGGCAAGAATGACCTGCATCAAAGCGGCTGCACTGAAAGCCGGGTTTCCACGCTCCGGAACGTAATCGAATATATCATGGTCCGGATCATAAGTCCGTTTTGCATGGTTCTGGATGATGCCGCCCAGGTTTTCTACTGTCCACTCAGATGCACCGGCTTCCATGGCACGACGGGCCAGGTACAGCATGCCGGCTTTTTTGACAGGCTCCGGGAACTGCCGCAATACAACCCCGATAGACCCGATCTGTACGGCACCGGCAAGCGTTCCAAGTCCTCGGGACAATCTCAGGATTTCGTTTTCACTCAAAACCCCGTGCATGTCCGGATTTTGCGACAGGTAATCATGCGCAACTTCATACGTTTCGCTGGCGCCGGCCGTCGCAGCCATGGGCAAGGCTGTTCCAAGCTGCTTGGCTCTTTGCAGTTGCGTGGCCCTTTTGGTAGCCTCTGCACCCTTCAGCCCCTTCCCGGCTATACGGGATAGGCCCGGGACAACTCGCCCGGCAGCAACCGCAGCCCTTCCCAGCCCGGCCGCTGCTGCAACCTTGGGCCCGGCCATACCAGCAAGGATAAAGGCAGAAAAAGAACCAAGGGCCTCGCCGGTTTTGGTTAAAAAGGACTGAAACTCCGGGTCTTCTATTTCCGGAGTAAATGTGTCTTGCGTCCACTCGGCCATGCGTTCGCCCAGGCCGTATAAGCGGGTATCTTTCGCCTTGGTTTCCTCGTCGCGCAAGCCTTCAGGAGTAAGGCCCTTGCCAAGAACGGCCGCGCCTTTGGGTAATGCTGCCACTGTGCCGCCCAAACCACGGGCAACGCCTTTCCCGAACTCCCGGGCATGGCCGACAACACCGCGATCTTCACGGGCCTGTATCATCTGCTGCTTGCGGTCTTCTGTGAGCTGATCTTCAACCCCGGCAAAATTGTAAAACTCTTCAGGGCTTGAAAACGCACGGTTAAGCCCCAAGTTGTAATACATATTTTCCGCGACCGACTCTAACGGTTTATCCCCGTAACGATCCTTGTTTTCTTCGCGGTATCTTTTCAGGTCAAGCATGTCTTGATTGCTCCTGTGTGGTGTCCTTACAGATCCCCTAAGCCGGCAGCCCCGCCCTCTGATTGCTTCTGCGCCATGACAATTTTCCGCGCAGCATCAAAAGGGATGGACCTCTTGTTTGCAAGGGCCTGGGCTTGCTTTTTGATTTGGCTGTAATTTTCTGGCGTTAGATTGTTTTCTCTCATAAAAGCCTGGTCGTCCTGGGGCGAACTTTCTGAGCCACCTCCGCGAATACGGTCAACAGCCCGATTCAATGGGTCTGTAAACTCCCTTTGAAAAAAAGTGGAGCCCTCCGGGTGTTGCGGATCCCGGGTGAAGGCCCTCTTTGCCAGCTCTCCGGCAGAAGGGATGTCTGCAAGCGATGTGCCCATGGCGTCATCAACGGCGCCAACAGCAGCCCTTCCTGCAGCGACCCCTCTCTCAGCCATGCCTTCGCCCAGCCACCCCATTTCATCCCATAGGGCCGTTCCGCCGACAACGTCGCCTACGGTCCTGCCCTTTCTATGCTCCGGAATTTCACGGACCGGTGGCGCATCCCCCGGCGACTCAGCGCCGGGTGTACCCGCGCCAGCACCAGGAGTTGGTGCCGCGTCGCCGCCCCCTGCCCCTCTCGGAGGCAACCCTTCATCACGCGCCCGTGTCAGGCGATCCGTGGCGTCTCCGGTTTGCCCTGCAATCCGGCTGATCCCTTCATCGGCAAATCGGCCAGTCTCCGGCATTATACCACCCAATTTTTCCTGCATTTCTTCCGACAAAAGACCCATGGTGGCTTGTGCAAAAGCGCCTGGTTGGCCCTGCTGCTCAAGACCATCCATTGCCTGACGGTACTGCTCTTGGGTAATTTCGCCCTTTCTCAGCTGGGCCTCATACCCGTCTCTCATAAACTGTATGCCTTCCTGGGGCATCCCCGGACTCATCAGCCCCTCTACTGTGTTATAGAGGTTGCGCAGGGCGGCCTCCGGATCCTCTTCGTGCTTGGCCATTTCGATAAGATCCGGCATTATTTTTGCCATAGCCCCCGAAGTGTCTCTTGATGTCATGTTGTGCAGCTGAGAAAGGAGCTCTGCCTGTGTTCCCATTTCCGCTTGGTCCAGTTGCCGATCCACCTGGTCAATCTGTCGGCCCTCGCGCTCATGCTGCAATATATCCTTGGGATCCATGCCAACATGCGCACCGTAAGTACGGTCAGGCATCTCGTTCATACGACTAAAGTCTCCCTCCCGAGCCCGCCGTGAAGTCTCGTCAGAAAAAGAAGCATATGTTTGGCCGGTGGCGGGATGTTCTCCGGGAGCCGTCCGCATTTCCCGCTGAATACCGGGATCCCGGCCGGCCTGCGCAGATAACTGCGCGGCAATGATCGGGTCCAGCTGCGCCCGGCGCCGGTATGCACCTTCCAACCTGCGCTGTCCAAGCTCGTCTCCTTCCCGGCGAAGTCGTTCCTGGGCGTGACGATTTCGCTGATCGTGCGTCATCATGCTTCGATCAGCCGGCGACAGAAACCCCCGCTGTTCCAGGTGAGAACTCAGCCGGCCACCCTGGGCTTGCTCGCGGGAGCGCCTGTCTTGCACCCGTTTACCTGCTTTTTTCGCCTGCCTCATAGTTTCATCCACCAGCCGCCTGTGATCCCGCAAGATTCTACTCATTGCCGTTCTCCTTATAAAAGTCTATCGGTATGATGGTCAGGCCTTCCATCTTTTGCCCGTCATTTTCTTTTGTTATCATCTGCCCCCCGGAAACATGGGCGTATCCTCGATCTTCAGATAAAGGCTCGGCAAACGGGGCAGACTCAGCCGCAAGCATATTTTT
>PWFU01000019.1 GCA_003554185.1 Candidatus Dojkabacteria bacterium | reverse complement strand
TATGTAATGAAGATGACAGACCTTGCTCAGAGTATAGATGTAATAGTTTAGGTCAGGGATGTGAGTTAATTAATGAGGGCACTAAAGAACAGAAATGTGTTCATGTTGATCCCGATGATGTTTCCGCCCCTACAATAAGTCCTTGGGAAGAAATGTTAAGTTCAGGTTATGAGTATATAGAAGGAGATAATAGTTTGAAAATAAGAAAAGAGGATGGGGGCTGTGTTGAAGAATATTCAGAAATAAGCTTTGGTATTGAAACAGACCAAAATGCCCAGTGTTTTTATTTTGAAAGTTATCCTGAAGACACAGATATCCATAGAGGAGAATATTTCGGAGACAGCTTTTATAGAGAAAAACATGGTATGGGATTTAACATTCCTACATCTGAAGATATTGAGCTGTATGTAAAATGCAGAGATGCTAATGAAAACGTTAATGTGGCCCCTTATTTAATAGATATTTGTGTGGATGAGGGTCCTGATGAAACAGCCCCAAAAATAAGAGATATAGAACCCCCTGAAGATTCATATCTAAAGTATGGCCAGGAAGAGCAAGAGACATTGTTATATATAAATAAGCCTGCAGAATGTAGATGGGATTTTGAAGATAAAAAATATGATGAGATGAATAAAGATATGAGCTGTGATACCGGACAAAATAGACCTAGTATTAATGGTTGGAGGTGTCATACTGATCTTCCTGTAAGTGAATCTACAAAATTTTATTTTAGGTGTAAGGATCAGCCATGGCTGACAGGGGATAATGAAACTGAAAGAAACGTTAATGTGGAGAGTGTAGTTTATAGTCTTAGAGAGACAGAGAAAGAACTTTCAATAAAAGATATTAGTCCTGATGACGGGGAAGTAATAATTGGAGGAAATGAGCCATTTACTGTAGATTTAGAGGTTGAAACTGAAAAAGGGGCTGAAGACGGAAAGTCAGAATGTAAATTTAGAATTAATGAGGGTAACTGGGTGAATTTTGGTCAAAGAAGAGTTTATACTAAGACTCACAATTTTGTTTTCAACCAAATAATTTCTGGAACTTATGATATTGATATTGGGTGTGAAGATGAAGCAGGAAATTTTGTTGAGGGAAACACTAAGTTTAAGTTGGAACTAGATACGAAACCACCTGAAGTTATTAGGGCTTATAGTAAAGGGGGAAGTTTAAGAATTATTACAGATAAAGAAGCGACATGTAAATACTCTTTCGAAACTTGTAACTTTAGATGGAATAACGGGACTAAAATGTTAAAAGGAGAAAACAATACTCATGATGCAGTTGATTGGGAAAGAGGCAATCAATACTATGTTAAATGTAGAGATGAATGGGGAAATGAGCCCGATGAATGTTCAATCATAATAAAAGCGGCTTAATTGGCAATAAGAAAATTTATAAAGATTAATTTACTTCAGAGATTATGAATATGTTAGAAATAAAAGGGGAAAGAGGGCAAGTAGCTATTTTTGTAATTTTGGCAATTGTAATAGTCGCAGCAGTTTTCTTAATATTTTGGCTTACTCCTGCTAGAAATATATTTACAGATGCTCAGCCAACAATAAGATTGGAAGAGTGTGTTATGCCCACACTAGAAGAAGGAATAGATAAAACTAGTTTGCAAGGTGGAGGGATAGATCCAGAAAATTATTATTTATATCAGGGAGAGAAAATAGAGTATTTGTGTTTTACAAATCAGTATTATGAGACTTGCGGCATGCAAAGACCCCTATTAAAACAATATGTAGAAGATGAACTTTATGACTATGTTGAGCCAACAGCTAGGGGCTGTCTAGATGATGTTAGAGACGACTTAGAGAGAAGAGGTTGGGATGTTTCAGGGAGTAGAGATATAGATTTGAGGATTGAACCAGGGTCTATAGATATTATCATGTCTGGATTCTCAATGACCAGGGAAGATACAGGGGAGATGTATGATGAGTTTGTCGTTAGTAAAAGAACAGATTTATATAATCTTTTGATGATATCCACATCAATACTAAACTGGGAAGCTAGATATGGAGATAGTGAAATAGTATCTTATATGATGTATTATCCAGATATGAGGATTGGTAAAGAAAAGCAACCTGACGGAACCACTATATATGAGGTTTCAAGTAGGGACACAGGAAGAGAGTTTGTCTTTGCAACTAGAAGTCTGGCATGGCCCCCTGGTTATGATTTGGAAGAGGCAATTTATGTACCTAGAAGAGAGATAGAAAATGAAGAATGAAAGAAATATAAAAATGGAAGATAAGATAGAATGTAGGATGAATCCCGTCAAATATATTTTGAATGAATTGTTAAATATTTTTGGAGAAGATTTGACAAGTGTAATATTATTTGGAAGTAGAGCAAGGAAAAACTATTCAGAGCACTCAGATTTAGATATTATGGTAATAGTTGAAGAAGAAAAGGAAGATAAAATAACAAAATTTAGAATGAATTTTTTAAAAAAATACAATAAAAAAATAGATTTACATATATTTACTGAAGAAGAAACTATGACAAATTTTGAAAACTTTTCCCCTTTATTCTCATCTTTAATTTTAGGAAAAAAAATACTGTTTGACAAAAACATGTTTTTCAAAAAACAATTAGAAGAATTTGTGAAAAAAATGAAAAATCAAGATATAAAATATTGTGAAGGAGGAAAAGTATGGCAACTGAAAAAAATAGCCAAAAATTTAGAGAATTCGCTATAGCTTTTTTGAAAGAAGCTAAAGAAGACCTAGAAGTATCTAAAGAACTGTTAAATAGCGGTAGGTATGCTAGAAGTGTTTATTCTAGCCAGCAGTGTGTTGAAAAAACAATAAAGGCGATTCTAGAGATGGAAAAAATATTTGTTGCAGAGCACGATTTGTCTAGTTTCTTTATGAAGTTTATCTGTAACAACAAAAAATATGGTGAATATAGGGGAGATTTAGAGAAAGTTTTAGAAAATTTGGATTTTTTTGAGGGAGAATGGAGTAAAACTAGATATCCTAAAGAGAAAAAAGGTAAGGTTGTAACTCCTACCGAATATTATGATTTTGATAAGGCGCAAAAATCTTATGATAAATCAAACGAGGTTTTCAAAATAATAAAGATAATTTTAAATAAAAAGTTTAATATTGATGGACATGAGGAATGAAAAAATGAGTAAAAAGAAGATCTTTGTAATATTTGCCATAGTTTTAGCTGCGTTAGTAATATTTTTAGCCGTGAATACTATAGGTAGGGAGCCAGAAGTTAAATACTGTTGTGAAAAAACAACATATGGTGCTTGGTGCCAAGATGCCCCTGAGGACCAGTGTGATCCTGACTATAGAAAAACTCCTACCTCTTGTGAGGCTACTAGCTATTGTAAGCTAGGTTGTTGTTATGATTCTACAGAAGGAACCTGTATGGAGAGAACATCTCAAAAAGTTTGTGATGACGCAGGTGGTACATGGTCAGACTCTCCTAATTGTAATATTCCCCAGTGTGATTTAGGTTGCTGCCTTTTAGGTGATCAGGCATCTTTTGTTACCTTAACTAGGTGTAAAAAAATGAGTAGCGACTATGGCTTAGAAACTAGTTTTAGAAGAGATATAGATAATGAGCAAGAATGTATTGCCCTTGCCGCAGAAAGTGACAAAGGTGCTTGTGTTTTTGAAGTTGACTATCAAAGAACCTGTGAATTTACTACAAGGCAAGAATGTAATAATAGGGCAGAGGGGCAGCAAGCAGATGACGGC
>PWFU01000045.1 GCA_003554185.1 Candidatus Dojkabacteria bacterium | reverse complement strand
TCCCGCCTCAACAGGCAGGGGGTTTCAAATAAGGAAGGCGGGGAGAAGGTTGCGGCCTTGGGAAGTTTTGGGGAGTATTCCAGAGAGGAGCTTGTGGCAGAGATAGGGGCTGCCATGCTCTGCGGGGTTGCCGGGACTGAAAATGATGAAACGCTCAAACAATCGGCGGCCTATGTGGATAGCTGGAAAAAGACCCTCCAAAATGATTCCAGGTTAATCGTCACTGCTGCAAGCCAGGCACAAAAGGCAGCAGATTATATCCTGGGAGTTGAAAACAATAGAGAATAATCTTTTTAAGAGGGGAGGAGGGAAGCCCCTTCTTCCTCCCTTCCGTAAAGGGATTATTCCCCTAACAAAAAATAAAGGGAGGTTATAAAGATGATTAAAACACATGGAACCTTAAAGGGAGCAGACACCTTTAGGCTTAGGCTGGATGATAATTATTTTAAAAGGGAGATGGTTAGGGTTCACGTTTATGAAAATGCCTTAGTTGTTAAAGAGCTTCAAAACTCCATGCAGGCGGGTAAAACCTGCCGGATACATTCCCTTACGGGTAACATGATAGGCTTTAATGCAGAACTTGACAATTACCTATATGAGAGGGGCCTTGACCTCTCCGAGCTTGTAACCATGTTAAAAGAGGGTAGCCCCCCGGATGACTTGGCAGAGGTTTTCACCTACAGGGTGGAAGAGGAAAAAGGGGTTAGAGTGTTTAGCCCCTTCGCTGAAATTAAACCTATCAAGAAGCCGAAAAAGTGGACTCTCTCCCATGTTGTTAAGGCTATCCTTGCCGGACAGATTACGGAAGGGGTTTGTGATGGGGTTTATACGGATGATTATGCCCGGGATGCTGCAAGCGACTACAAGCGAGGGCCTATAAGCCCCCTGGGGCTTGCAAAACGTCTTACAGAAAGCCCTTCCGGTTGGCGGGTATGGGTTGACAGGGAGGACGGGGGAAGTGTTTATCTCTCTGTTAACTGTCATAGCTTTGACAATAACACGCTGATATTCACGGAACAGACAGAACAGGAGCAGGAGGAAGGACAGGAAGGCGGAGGGATGGTGCCGGGATATTATCAAGAAGGCTCCTGGTCATGGCTGAGGTTTGAAGGTAAGCCCCCGGAAAAGGTAAGGGAGAAGTTAAGGGCTGATGGGTGGCGGTATTCAGGCAAAAGAAAGGCCTGGTATCATAAGCGGGGAGCGACTCCCCCGCTAATAGCAATATAACAAGGAGGTATAATTAAAATGACTTGTTTTGAATGTGGTTGTAATGTAGAAAAAGATAATATAGGCGGTAGGCTTGGGGGCCTTGTAATCTGCCTGGAATGTTTGGCAGAGAATGACCCCGGGCTATTTGAGGAAGAATAATCTTTTTAAGAGGGGATGGGTCGCCTGCTCCTTCCCCTCCATAAAGGGATTATTCCCCTAACAAAAAATAAAGGGAGGTTATAAAGATGACTAACAAAAACCATGACCCCACCAGGTATAATGACCCTGATTACTGCTTGTGGAAAAAGCAGGAAATAATCAACATAGTTAATAACACGCAAGGAATCAACAAAGGTACCAAAAAAGGTCTTGAAGAGGTTGCAAGGCTTCAGGACTTATTTGGGAACGTGACGGCAGGGGAAGTATATCGAATCTGCCAGGAGCTTGACGGGGAGGGCAAAAGAAGGCTTCTCTGGATTATAACCACTATTTCCGGCTATGAGATGTTTGAACTTTGGGTTATGGTGGGGATATTAGAGCCCTGGGCACAGGCCCGGCTGGAAGAACTGGAAGCAGCTTATAATGAGCGGGAACAGCAGATGGAGGAAGAATTGCACAGGGAGGAGGAGGCCCTGAAAAAGGAAAAGGAAAGGCTAATAAGGGAAAGGGGAAGGGTTCAGGCAGAGTTGGGCAAAATGAGGAAGCACGTTCAGAGCATACAGAATAGACTTGAAAAAGAGATTGCCGAAAACAAAAGGATTAAAAAGCTTGAAAGACTGTTAAGGGAAAGGAGGTTTTAAAAGATGTTAATTGAAAAGGACGGCACAAGAAACGAGGATATTAATGCCCTTGTGGTGGCAAGCGGAGACCGTTATATTTTAAATAAAAATCAATGGTTACAGGTCACACCAACGGGCAAAAGGATTGAGCTATGGCAAAAAACAAGGGGGAAGGCAAGATGAAAAAATTAGGAAGGTGCAATCATGAATACGAAGGTAACCATACATACACAGCAATTTGCCCAGAGTGCGAAGTTAAAATATACGGAGAGTTTGCAAATTTAGAAGGAACCGAAAAGCAGGTGAATTGGGCGCAAGATATAAGACAGGAAAAACTAAAGGAACTAGCGACATCATTATTAGCCAGAGGCAAGGCAGAAGACATGGATGAAAAAGGGTTAGCGGTAACAAGAAAGCTGGCACAAATCAAAGAAGCCAAGTTCTGGATTGATAACAGGGTAGCTGGCGTAAACGAACTACTTAAAGTGGGAATGAAAGCATAGCAGAAAGAGCAGCCCGCCGGGGGCCGGTTGCCCCCCTAACTTTAAAAAATTAAGGAGGGATAAAAGATGTAAGGGTAAGGTATTGGTTGCAAAAATCAGTTTTAGCTTTTTTCAGGGTAGAGGAAAAACAAGGAGGAAAGGAGGGTTAACATGAGCCGAGCAATAAAAGACACCATTGCTGACTTAATGGCCCTGGAGGATGAGCTTGTTTTAAAGATTTATTCTCTAGAGGAAAAGCTTGCCCCGACTATTGAACAGCCGGGAGGGGTAAAGGACTATGCCCATGACGAGGAAGCCAGGGAAAGGATGAAGGAAAAAAGGGACAAAATTGAAGAGGCTGCGGGCCTTATACAAAGGGCTATCAGAATATTAAACAGCATATAAGGAGGTATAATTAAGGATGAAGCTATATGTTAAAAAGGTAGGAGAATACCGGGGCTTTTGCCGGGAGTACTTCGAGGACAGCAGGGGCCGGACTTTTGCAAAGCAGGAGGATTGGCCCGGGGTTTATAACTGGTACACATGCACAAAGGACGGGGAACCGGACTGCCCCCTGAAGCCGGAGGTTGAAGTAATCGAGGAAGGGAGGGCTAACGATGAATTTAAGGAAAGAACTGCGAGATATGGAATACATGGGAAGAAGAAAGATTATTAATGTTACGCCTCATCCCTGCACATTCCAAAACGCCAGGGGGGAGGCATACGAGGTTCAGCCCTGCGGGGTTGTCATCTCTGCCAGACCGATTGAGGAGCCAGTAGGTTACCATAAATCGGGAGCGGAACTGGTAAAAACCCGATTTGAGGCCACTCCCGAGGCGGAAGAAGAACTGGAAAAACTGGAGAGGGAGTTCCCGGAGGCCGTTATCGTGGGCAGTATTATAACAGCCCAGGCTTTCCCGGGCCGGGTGATGGCCCTTGTGCCTGCCCCTGGATATGAGAGGGTTCCTCCCACAGAAAAGAAAATGCGGGATGATAAGTTTACTACCTTTGAAGGAGGCTTTAGAAATGCAAAAATTTGAATTATGTCCTGCTGATACTGGGGCAGTTGTCCTTGATGAAGTTGAACTACCAAAATGGACAGATGCTAAATGGTATTTTAAAAAGAGGGGGCATAGAGGGAAGTTCCTTTTACTTGAAGTTGGAAATTATAATAAAAATGGAAATTTAATTTTTCATAGAATCAATATTAAATAAAGGGAGGTAATAACGTGAAAATAGGAAGCGTTCAAAAAGCTCTTGTTAATGGCGTTATTCATGAGGGT
>PWFU01000113.1 GCA_003554185.1 Candidatus Dojkabacteria bacterium | reverse complement strand
GCACCAGAGCACATCAAGGGACTCTCCGATCTCCCCAGACTCCCTTTTACTACTAAAGCGGAGATGCGAGATAGTTCCCCTTTTAAAATGGCGGCAGTTCCTTTAAAAAATATCGTCAGGCTTCATGCCTCTTCAGGAACTACAGGTAAGCCCATTGTAGCCGGATATACCGAAAACGACCTCCACACCTGGGCAGAAATGGTGGCCCGGGTCTGCTCTATGGCAGGAGCTACGGCAGAAGACATGGTGCAAGTATCATTCGGATACGGTCTCTTTACCGGAGGCTTCGGTTTACACTACGGGCTGGAACATCTGGGAGCCACCGTGGTACCTTTCTCCAGTGGAAATACCGAAAGACAGCTGGAACTAATGAAAGATTTCGGCACCACAGTGCTGGTGAGCACACCTTCCTTCGCTCTCTACATGGCAGAAGTAGCCCGCGAAAAAGGTCTTCATCCCCGAAATTACCAGCTGCGTTTAGGTCTTTTTGGAGGAGAACCCTGCTCGGAATCCATGCGCCAGGAAATCGAGGAACAGTGGGGTATCCACGCTACAGTTAATTACGGACTCACCGAAGTAGTAGGTCCTGGGGTTTCAGGAGAATGCCCCCATCAACAAGGCATGCATCTGTTAGAAGATGCTTTAATCCCAGAAATCATCGATCCGGAAACCGGTGAAAATCTTCCCGATGGAGAAACCGGCGAGCTGGTACTCACCCCCCTCTTCAAAGAAGCGTTTCCGGTTATCCGCTACCGCACCGGGGATATCACCCGTCTAATACCTGAAACCTGTGCCTGCGGAAGAACCAACCGCCGCATGGATTACATTACCGGCCGCACCGACGACATGATTATTGTCAAAGGGGTAAACGTATTCCCTTCCCAGGTAGAGGAAGTGCTTTCCGACGTAAAAGAAGTTTCTCCTCACTACCGCCTTGTGCTGCATCGCAGTAGTCGGGGCTTTGTAAAAGACATAGAAGTGCAAGTGGAATTAACCCGGGAAGGCTTCACCGACCGCTTTCCGGAATTAGAAAAATTAGAAGATAATATTAAGCACAGGTTACGCTCCACCCTATCTTTGGCTCCCCGAGTCAAATTATTAGAACCCAAGAGTCTGGAAAGAACTACTGGCAAAGCACGCCGCATTGTAGAAGGAGAGGAGATTTAGAAAATGGACAAGCAAGTGCTATCGGGAAACGAAGCTATTGCCCGGGGGGCCTACGAGGGAGGCGTCACCGTAGGCACCGCTTATCCGGGCACGCCCAGCACCGAGATCTTGGAAAGCCTTGCCAAGTACTCCCAAGTAGACTGCAACTGGTCCTCCAACGAAAAAGTAGCTCTGGAAGTGGCCGCCGGCGCTTCTCTAGAGGGAGCCCGGGTGCTGTGCGCCATGAAGCATGTAGGTGTCAACGTAGCCGCCGATCCGCTGATGACGCTTTCTTATACCGGAGTTAGAGGTGGGCTGGTATTAATTTCCGCGGACGACCCTGGCATGCACAGCTCGCAGAATGAACAGGACAACCGCAACTTCGCTCGCATGGCCAAAATTCCTCTACTGGAGCCATCCGACACTCAAGAAGCCCGCGACTTTGTTCAATACGCTTTCAAGCTAAGCGAAGATTACGACACTCCGGTCATGGTACGCACCACCACTCGCATCTCCCATTCCCGGGGGGTAGTTTCTCCAGCAGAGCCGCAACGAGAAGAAACCGAACTCAAAAGCTACACCAAGGACGCTTCCAAGTACGTTATGCTTCCAGGCTACGCCCGCAAAAGACACCCTCTGGTGGAAGAACGCAGGCAAAAATTGCAGGAAGCAGCAGAAAACAGTCCCCTCAATAGACTGGAAAAAGGCGACAACACCCTGGGAGTTATCTGTTCTGGAATAACATACCAGTACGTGAAAGAGGCTCTCCCTCAGGCCACCGTTTTAAAACTGGGCTTTAGTCATCCCCTACCGGTAAATTTAATTCGCAAGCTGGCTAATGCGGTAACTCAAGTATTGGTCGTAGAAGAATTGGACCCTTTCCTGGAAGAACAAGTAAAGGCCCTGGGTATTTCGGTCAAAGGGAAAGAACTCTTTCCGTCTTTAGGAGAATTGGGGACAGAAATTATCCGGGAAAAAACAGGAGAGCCCACCCGTGAAACCATCCAGGTTCGCCAGGAGCTACCTCCCCGTCCACCGGTAATGTGCCCTGGATGTTCTCACCGGGCGGTCTTTTATACTCTACGACGACTGAAATTGCAAGTGACCGGCGACATCGGATGCTACCCTTTAGGCGCCTTACCCCCCCTGGAATCCATCGATTCTTGTATCTGTATGGGGGCAAGCATCGGAACCGCGCTAGGAAAGGAGAAGGCTCGACCGGCATCCTCATCTCACACGGTAGCGGTCATTGGTGACTCTACCTTCTATCACTCCGGAATCACTCCTTTGGTAGATGCAGTATACAGCCAATCCTCCATCACCGTTTTAATACTGGACAATCACACCACCGCCATGACCGGACATCAAGAACATCCCGGAACTGGTCACACTTTGCAAGGCCAACCAGTTCCTCCCATAGACCTGGAAGGCATCTGTCGGGCCGTAGGGGTACAACGGGTGAACACTTTAGATCCGTTTGACTTAAAGGAGCTACAGTCCACCATCAAAAAAGAGGTTTCTGTGGAGGAACCTTCGGTGATCATTGCTCGTCGCCCCTGTGCATTGTTGAGCGAGGCAGCTGCTCCCCCGCTGGAGGTGGACCTGGAAAAATGTGTCGGTTGCGGCACCTGCTTGCGCCTGGGATGTCCCGCCCTAAGCTTGCAAGAAGATAAAGCCCGGGTGAACACCACCGTATGCATCGGCTGTGACCTCTGCCGCAAAGTGTGCCCCAAAGAAGCTTTTATAAATACTTCGCAAACCACAGCCCGTGAGGAAGGTGATAAACGATGAAGAAAGTCGATCTGCTCATTGCCGGTGTAGGAGGACAGGGAACCATCCTGGCGGGACGAATTATGTCTACAGTAGCCCTGCTTGCTAACCTGGAAGTCAAAATGGCGGAGACTCACGGTATGGCCCAACGAGGCGGCAGTGTAGTAACCCACGTGCGTTTGGGGGAAAAAGTCTATGCACCTCTGGTTCCCCGGGGGGATGCCGACTTTATCCTGGCTTTTGAGCAACTGGAAGGGCTGCGCTGGCTCCCCTACCTTTCACCTGAAGGTATCGCCTTGGTTAACACCCGCGTTCTGGAGCCGCTACCGGTGCTAACCGGGCAAACCGTTTATCCTGAAGGCATAAAAGAGGAAATAGAAAAAAAAGCCCATCAGGCTATTCTGGTGGATGCCATGCAGCACACTCCGGTAAATCAAAACCCCCGCACCCTTAACGTTTTTCTCATGGGAATGTTGGCTCGGCATACTCCCTATCCAAGAGATATTTGGGAAGAGGCGTTACACCAAATACTTCCCCCTAAAATCCGGGGGATCAATCAAGAAGCCTTCGAGACAGGTTACAAACTATACTCTGCTCCCGAAGGATAACTTTAACATACGCTTGACACCGGCACCTTACAGAAGAAACTTCATTATACTACAGTTAAGCTGGGATGGTATATGCAGGTAGCTACTTCCGTCATCATTCGTTTATTAGAGCAGCTTTCAGGAAACTCCGCCGGTGGCAAGCGTTTAATTGTAAAAGACTTACCTCTTTTTAAGCTTCATTAGAGCATCCGCGGCTACCGCTCCCCGGCTTTCTTCATAGAGGATAAGAGGATTGATATCCACCTCTTCAAGCTCTTCTTCCAGATC
>PWFU01000014.1 GCA_003554185.1 Candidatus Dojkabacteria bacterium | reverse complement strand
TTAATAAAGAAACAACGTCTTATCGAAAAAATTTAATAAGATTTATCGAGACTGATTTTTTTTGACAAAGCTAGATAATAAGAATATAAGTCATTACCCCATTCAATTGCATTATTCTCAAAGGTCATCATTACATGATTATGGTAAATGCCTGTATTATAAAAAAGAGATAATCCCAAAAAAGTATCTGTTATAACAGCTGATGCTAGTGATATTTCCTCTTCACATACAAATATGTCTACATCTCCTGATTCTAGATAAAAAATGAGATCGTTTTCATATTCTTTTTTCATTCTTTCAAATACAGAAGCTGTTAAAATTAAAGATATCTTGACGTCTTTTTCTACAAGCTTTTTGTATAATCCCGTATAAGCTGGACTAAAGTAAGAAGATATTTCCATTATTCTGTTTGAGCTACATAAATTATCTTCAAATTTTTTAGGTAAATCATACATCCTATCTAAATCAGGTTCAATAAGTTCACACTGACCAAGTTCTTCTATCCGCTTTAATAATTGTTTTGGCAGCGCATGAAGTTTGTGGTTTTCCCAGTAATCTTTGTTATCTTCATAAAAGTCCAGTGTTTTAATCAAAGGCTTCATTTTAGAAACAATTATCTTACCCATGCATGAAAGCTCATAGTACCCATCTGAATAAATTATTAGACCCTGGCTCATAAGTATATTTATTTGGGTCATAATAGAACTAGTATTTACATTAAGAGTGAATTTTATTTGCTCAATTTTTTTTCTTTCTTCATTTAACAGTAGCAAAAGATTCTTTCTTTTTTCAGATAAAAAAAGTGTTCCTAATAGTTCAGCTTTCATGATTTCACTCAATTAAAATAAAAGATTACTTACAAGTTATTTAATATTGTCCTTTTCTTGAAATACGGGAATTGAAATGTGTGCTGTTGTACCTTTTCCGACTTCACTTTCAATCCAAATAGTTCCATTGTGAGAATCAATGACCTTTTTGCAAATATACAACCCAGATTCAATACCTTCGTATCTACGACTTAAAGAATCATCTACTTGATAGATACTTTGAAATAAGTGAGGAATTATAGTAGGTGGAATTCCTTTACCATAGTCAATAATATCAATGTAAACATTTTCATTATCAGAACTTGCTACAATTTTTACGGCACCATTTTGATTTGTGTGTTTTATTGAATTTTCAATTAGATTAATCATCACATTACTAAATTTATCACGATCTGCCTTTATTGGAGGTAAATTTTCAGGAATATTATCTAAAATGCTTATATTATTTTCATCCGCGATCAATATTAAGTTCATAATAGAACTGTTGATTATTTCTTTTACGTCAACTGGCTGAAAGCAATAATGCAACTTACCTGCCTGCTCTTTACTCAAGAATGTTAGAGATTCAATCAATCGGCCTAATTTTTCAGACTTCATTAACGTTTTGTTTAATATTTTATTATACTCAGCTTCAATTGAATCCATCATTTCATTCTGCAATCTTTGACTATAGCTTATATATTGCGAATCATTTTCTTGTTTTTCACTAATATCAGTTCTGATTTTAGCAAGTGATTTAAGTTCTGAGTTTGATTTTGAAAAGTCAGTGGAATATTTGTATAGGGCTTCCTCAATGTGTTTCTTTTGAATTAATTTCCACATTCCTTTTATAAGTAATGTTAGCTTTAAACCATCATAGTCATTATATCCACCATCTTTATTTCCAACTCCAACTACACCAACTATCCGCTCACCGTCAAAGATAGGAACTCCAATGTGGTTTCTAAGTTCAACATGACCACTTGGATAACCTTTTTTCAACGAACTAGGTTCAGAGTAATTATTTGTTATTACAGTTCTTCTTTGTCTAATTGGTTCTCCCCATAACCCGGTTGTCTTTAATGGATATACAAACCTTTTCTCTTTTATTTCACATTCATTCATTGCAGCTTTAGACCAAGAATGCATAGTTAAAACTGTTTCATCAGCATTTGTAAATGCAAGGTACCCCAAATTACTATTAGTTAATCTAACAGCTTCTTCTCGTGCAAAATTTGTTATTTCTTGGAGTGAAGAATAAGTCATGTCATTTAACGTTAATAAAGATCTTAGCAGATCATAATTCAATTTTAATTCATTTTCTGCATTTTTTCTTTCAGTTATATCAAATACCACTCCTTCATAATTAGTAATTTTCCCATCAGCATCTCTTCTAACAATTGTTCTTTCATGTACCCATCTTATTTCATTAGATTTGGTTAATAATCTATAATCTATAGTAAAACCTTGTGAATCAGATTTCTTTGGCTTAGAGAATTCTTCTTTTACTCGGTCTAAATCTTGTGGATGAATGATATCCGAATACTTAAGCTTTCCAGATAAAAACTCATTGGCATCATACCCAAACTGCAAAATGTTATCTGATACAAATTCTACTGGCCACCCATCTTCAGGTTTCCATAAAAATATAATTGCTGGACTACTGTTTATAATATTGGTCAGTTCTTCATTTGGAAATTTCCTAAACCTACTCATTGATAATCAACTTCAATTAGAATTTAGTACAATTCTTTCGTGACGATTTAAACCTTTTACAATATTAAGTTTTCCAGTTTTGCTCAAAGAGTGCCAAAAGTTATATATATGTTAACACCGTTAACTATAAAGTGAGACTAATATCTCTATACTATCGGAGGTTACAATTATGAGCAAAATAGAATCTAGGGATTTGAGTGGCACTTACAAAAACAATATCGAAAACATGCCTCCTTCATCTAAGCTTGTTTACAAGGTGTTGGAGTATAAAGGGTTTTTGACTCCAAAACAAATTGCTACAGAAAGTCAATTGCCTCCAAGAACTGTTCGTTATGCACTCAGTAGACTGAAAGATGAGAATTTCCTATTAGAAAAATTCTGCTTTAAAGATGCTCGTCAAAGTCTCTACGGGATAAAAGATAAGCACCATTCAAGTATTAAAGCTACTGTGAATAGTTGAATCAATACTGTGTGAATATACCTTAATATATAAAGACCGATTAACTTTTAGGCAGTTGGAATATATCAGAGAGTATGTATTTCTCCGTTTATATCTTCTCCTAACTTTGTTAATTGGTACATTTCACCTTTTTTTTCTATAAGTTCTTTTTCAATAAGTTCATTTAATAGTTTTTCTGCGGAGGGTTTGAATATATGAGTTATTTTAGCAATTCTGTCAGCATCTGCGGGTCCTTTTGATCCTAATATGCTGAGAACTTTTTGTCGGTTATTACTTCCCGTTACAAATCCAATTAATTCGTCCATAGCTAATCATATATATATTATATTTCAATATAATTAAACTATTCTCTCTAGTAACTAGGCGATTTATTTCTAACGGTTGTAAATTGGCTAATAAACCATTTAATTTTGATATGTATGGACTCTACATAGGGAATCATTTTAATATTGTCAGATATATTTAGTGTTGGTGGGCTAGTCCGGGTAGTTCGGCATTACCTGTAACCTGAAATCGCCGATATGCAGGGGACGAAGCCAATGGAAGGTTTTTCAAGCAGCTATAGGCCTGGAATCTCAACTGAGAAGCTCCGTCCTGCTTGGACAGTGTGGATATAGGGGCTTGCTGGAAAGCAGGTTTCTATATCTTAACTGCAGGAACCGGTCAAGGCCCGGAAGGGAGCAGACCAACTGCAGACTCTTGTCGCTTGCAGGGTAACGGGGTGGAGACGAGTTTCCAGATAACCTATAGCTGTAAGGAGAACCGACCTGCGGCGTGCCCACTAATAATTAAACCTTAATAGAATCTTTTAAGAAAAGATTATATATCTACACTACAATTGAATCAACAGTTCCAAAACCACCTCACACATGACGAGATAGCCAAGCTTGGTATGGCGCAGGATTGCTAATCCTGTGGTGCTTTGCACCTCGGGGGTTCAAATCCCCCTCTCGTCGCTAAAATCTATCAATACCTTATCAAGAATAAAAACAGGCAGTTGTCGATATGAGAGTCCTAACAACAATTGATCGTGATGAAAATGAACAAGGCAGTTCTCGGAAAAACAATAATAGAAATTGTTCATCAGGAGGTTGTAGTGGGGATATATTTGGCCTTTCACCTGGAGCTGAAAAAGAAGAAGTTATCAGAACAATCACAATATATATCGTCAGTGGTATAGTGATGATTGTAGTTGCATATATCATTTCACAGATACTAACTGCTATGGTTGGATAAAAACATCATAATTAGCGTTTTTGTCAATCACTATTAGCGGGATACCTCATTCTCCTTTCACACTTTTCACAAGTAATTAATACATAGTTTTTATGGATTCTAACCCTGCAATTGTTTCCAGGTACTAAGTAACTATTACATTTCCTACATGCTCTTTTTCTAAGATCTGGTGGTATACTTATTCTATATCTCATCCCTATTTTACGTGCTAACTCAACATATCGATTACTTCTGTGTGGATTTGATTGATATTCAGCATCTGCAAGCTTGAACAGAATGGATATTCTTTGATGTGCTAAGTCTTTCATCAAATATTTCTTTTTTAGTTTTTTTTTCCCCATATATTTACAACTCGTTTTTCAGTTCTTTCCAATAATTGGACTCAAAACAATAAAATTGATATTTTGATACATCTCTTCAATACATTTTTTTAATTCCAGAATTTCGGCATTTTTTTCTGCAGAGTCATAGTTCATAGGTATAACTATTTTTGGGTTGATTTGGTCTATTAATTTAACAACTTCTGCCACGTCCATTATGGAGTCATTACCAACTGAAAGCAAAACAATATCTGCAGAAATAAATTCCATTTCAGGTATGGAATCAGTATCCCCTGTATGATACAGCTTACATGACCCCGTGTTGATAACATAGCCAACCCCCGTTCCTTTAGATTGACAATTGTTCTTTATGTTATAAGCCTCAAAAACTTGGATTTCAAAGCCCTTTACTTCAAGACCCTCGCCAAGAAAATCATTTGGCTCAACAAATCTTGTATCACCAATTGCTAATTCTTTACATGGTTCAGGCATCAATATTGTAGTATCGCCCTTCCACAACTTTTGTAGTGCAGTATACTCACAGTGATACTTATGAGAATGTGTTATCAGAATTAAGTCAGCTTTATCTTCAAAATTAATTTTTTTAGGAATTATATAAGGATCTATGTATACATTCATTTCTTGAGTCCTTATTAGAAAAGATGCGTTTCCAAACCAATTTATTTCAATATCTTTAATTGAAAAATTATCATTTTGATCCATATATTATTAACATAACAGAATTGTATAAAAAAACTTTGACCTCTTTACGGAAATCCTGGCAACATTTATTATAAATAAAATTTAGTAGAGTACCAAACCTATGTTAAAGTTATCAACTGAAAACTAAACCCTTTGTTTTTAACTAAAATTAGTTTATAATTTAGCTAACTTATTCAATCATTATTCCCGCATATCATGCATGTTTCTCTACCAATAACCCCTTTTTTGTACAGCCAGCCAGATTTTTGCACAAATTTACATACATGACACATACCAATGACTTTTTCTTGTTCGGAAATCCCTTCCATTAGTTTTGAAGCGAATTTGGTTATTTCTTCTTGAGTCTCAATAGAAAAGCCTACTTCTGCACCTCTTTTTTCGCTCATATATTGAGAAACCGCTGCTCTAGAAAGCCCTAATATTTCCGAGGCCTTTTGTTGATTACATCCATATTCATTTATCAATGACCTAGTTAATGCAACTCTTATAGCAGGTAAAATCTTTTGTACCATTATCTCACAAGATGTTTTCATAAAAGTACCTCTTTACTTATGCACACGTTTAATCTTTATTCTTTTTAATATAATCGTCTATTGCAGAATTAAGTGCATCCGCAGCAAGATTTGAGCAGTGCATTTTTACTGCGGGTAGTCCTTCAAGTTCATTTGCTACATCATCTCGTGTGATTTTCCTAGCTTCCTCTATAGTTTTACCTTTTGCCATTTCTGTAATCATGCTTGAAGTTGCAATTGCAGCCCCACAGCCGAATGTCTTAAACTTAACATCTTCTAATATACCATCATTTACCTTGATGTAAATCGTCATCATATCCCCACATGAAGGATTCCCGACTTCTCCTATTCCATCAGCATCTTCAATCTCACCTACATTTCTTGGAGTGGTAAAATGATCCATTACTTTCTTACTATACATTTATCTCACCTAAAATTACATTTTTGCTATTGGTGACATTTCTCTCAATTTTTTTATTATTGTCTCCAATGAATCCACGACATAATCAACTTCTTCTAGTGTATTATCTTTTCCAAGCGAAAAGCGAATTGATCCATGAGATACTTCTGGTTGTAACCCAATTGACTCTAATACATGTGAAGCTTTCAAGTTTTTTGATGAACATGCTGATCCTGTAGAAGCCGCTATTCCTTTCATATCAAGCATTAGAACAATAGATTCACCTTCAATAAAACTAAACCTTAAGTTTGCTATATTTGGTAAACATTTTGTTTGATGCCCGTTTAAGTAGGATTCAGGAATTCTTTTTTTAACACTCTCAATCAAATGGTTTCTTAATTTAAGCATTTTTTTAGAATTGTTTTCAAGGTTAGATGTAGCTAGCTCAAAAGCCTTTGCAAAGCCAATTATACCTGCGATATTCTCAGTACCTGAACGAATACCACGTTCATGTTCACCACCATGTAAAATTGGTTCAATTGAAACCCCTTTCTTTATGTAAAGGGCACCAACTCCTTTTGGGCCATGTATTTTATGGGAAGAGAGAGACATTAAATCCACATCAATTTTTTCCATATCAATTGGGATTTTTCCAACTGTTTGAACAGCATCTGTATGAAAATAAACTTCGTTTGTTTTTGCTATTTTACTTATTTCATCTATTGGCTGCAATGTACCGATTTCATTATTCGCATGCATTATAGATATAAGAATAGTATCTGTTCTAATTGAATCTTTAAGGTCTTCTATGTTAACTATTCCTGAATTATCAACAGGAACATAAGTAACCTCAAAGCCTTTTTTTTCCAAAAATCTACAAGTGTTTAATACAGCAGGATGCTCTATTTTTGACGTGATAATGTGTTTACCTTGTCTACTGTTCTTATATGCTATGCCTTTGATCGCAAGATTATCAGATTCCGTTCCTCCTGAAGTGAAAATAATTTCTTCAGGCCTTGCATTTATTCCTTTAGCTACCTTTAATCTAGAGTCTTCTAGGTCTTGTGCCGCCTTTGCTCCAAAGGAATGTAGACTTGAAGGATTCCCATAATAATGCCTAAAATAAGGTAGCATAGCATCTATTACATCAGGATCAACATCAGTTGTAGCTGCATGATCCATATAAATTGTATCCATAATTATCAATTTAAAATAGATGATGCTTTTAATAAATATGTATCTGTTTTGACAGATGTTATCAATTTACTAAGAAAAGATCAAATTGACATAGATTTAAAATTTAAGTAGCTTATATTGCAATTTAATTTTTAATCTGATCAGGTGAAAAGCCTTTTTTAACAAGAACATCTTTCATTCTGCTTAGATGATTACCTTGTAATTCAATTGCATTCCCCTTAACCGTTCCCCCGCATGCAAACTTTGATTTAAGGTAAGTAGAAAGCTCATGGAGGTCGATTTCGTTAGCATCAAAACCTTCAACAACAGTAACCTCTTTTCCATATCTTCTTCTATTTACCTTTACTATAATCCTTTGTTGCTCCTTTGCCACTTCTTCACAGATACACAATTCTTCTGGCAATCCGCAAACGTGACACATCTCTGAACTCATCTTCTGATTTTTCCTCCGAATATTTCGATAACTTACCGTTGTTTATAAATTATAACAGTGTATAGAGTAAACAACAATGATATTAAAAGCTAATGGTAATTGTGTTTCATCGCACGTGGAAATTGCAGATACACTTTACAAGCAAATTAAAGGTTTAATGTTCAGAAAAAACATTGATAATGATTATGCTCTTTTATTTATTTTAGAGAAAGAAAAATTTTCTTCGGTACATATGCTCTTTGTTAATTTTCCCATCGATGTTTTATTTCTAGATGAAAATAAAAAAATACTCAACATATCTAGTATTCGCCCTTGGATCGGTTTTTCATATTCGAGTAAGACTAAATATATTATTGAAATGAAAGCAGGGGAAGCTAGGAAGAAAAGATTAGAAATTGGTGAAACATTAATGTTTAGATTGAAAAACAAAAATACCTGATTTTAACCCTATAGTTTAGTTAGCTTACATTGAATTATGCTTTTGTCAAAAATGATATATGGAATTGCAAAAATGTAGCTTACCATAGAATTGTAAGAGGATTTATAGATGTTACCTAAAAGTGATTTAGATTTTATAAGAAATGAAATGAAGCGAGAACCTAACCTTGTTGAACAGGGTTGTTTTTTAAATTTATGGAGCGAGCACTGTTCTTATAGATCAAGTGCCCCTTTACTCAAAACATTCACTACTTCTGGCGAGAACGTTATTATTGGCCCAGGAGATGACGCAGCAATTGTAAGGTTTGATGAAGAGAGAGTTATTGCAATAGGAATGGAAAGTCATAATCATCCTTCATATGTTGACCCTTATAATGGGGCAGCAACTGGTGTTGGTGGGATTGTCAGAGATATTGTTTCAATGGGTGCAAGGCCAATAGCATTAATGGATCCATTATATTTTGGAGAACTTAAGGTTCAAAAGAACTTGTATCTTTTTGAACATGTTATCGAAGGAATATCCAATTATGGTAATTCTATAGGTGTTCCTGTAATTAGAGGTGAAACCTTATTTCACAATTCATATAGTGGAAATCCTCTTGTTAACGTAGTATGTATAGGCCTTGCACAAAAAGACAATATAGTAACAGCAACTGCAAAGGGTCCTGGTAACAAACTTGTTTTAATAGGTGCATCAACCGGTAGGGATGGCCTTGGAGGAGCTTCATTTGCATCTAAAGACCTTTGCCATGATTCGGAAGCTAGTGACAGACCAAGTGTCCAAATAGGTGACCCTTATACTGAAAAATTACTAATCGAAGCCACACTTGAGTGTATTAGTAAAGGTATCGTAAAGTCTTGTCGAGATTTAGGTGCAGCTGGTCTTGCAGGCGCAAGTTCGGAAATGGCTTCAAAAGGAGACTTAGGAGTACATATTGTAGCAAATGATGTTGTTCAACGTGAAGCTGACATGACCCCTTATGAAATACTCATTTCTGAGTCACAAGAAAGAATGTTAATGGAAGTTGAACCTGAAGACGTAAACACAATTATTGATATAGCTACTAAATATGATTTAAATTCTAGTCTAATTGGAAATATAACTGAAGAAAAGCTATTTAAAGTCGAATATAACAATGAAATTGTTGCTGAGATACCAATTAAACTGTTAACTGAAGGAGCACCTATTTTTGAGAGAAAAACCTCTGAGATTAAACATACAAATAATTATGAAAAGCCCGTTGCTCCAAACAATATTAAAAATACCATTTTGGATGTTCTTTCAGCGCACACAATTGCCTCCAAAAAATGGATTTACAGTCAGTATGATCACGAAGTTCAAATAAGAACCGTAGCTAAACCTGGAGATGATGCAGGAGTTATTAGGATTGGAGACAAAGGGCTAGTTACATCCTGTGGATGTAATCCAATACATACATACTTTGATCCTTATAGTGGAGGGTATGGTACTGTCATTGAAAATGCAATGAATATTGCTATGAAAGGCGCTAAGGGCCTTGCTATTGTTGACTGCCTAAACTTTGGAAGTCCCGAAATTCCTGAGATATATTGGCAGTTAAAACAAGCAATTCTTGGCCTTGGTGATGCTGCTAGAGATTTATCAATTCCAGTTGTTGGTGGCAATGTCTCACTTTATAATCAAAGTGAAGAACACAATACTTCAATAATACCCACACCATCTATTGGTCTAGTAGGAATTACTGAGAACCTAGAAAGCCTGCCAAATTCATTTTTTGTTGACGATGAGGACATTATTCTACTAATTGGGGAAACAAAAGATGAGATGAGAGGATCTGAATATTACAGGGCCCTTGATGCTGAAAGCACTGGGAAATCTCCCACAGTGCCAAAAGATATTTCTGAACTAATTGATGGAATCGTTAATCTGATTAATGCTGGTTTGGTTTCATCTTCTAAAGATATTTCTAATGGTGGATTAGCTACAACACTTTGCGAAATGTGTCAGCTAAAAGGTGCAAAAGTTGATTTAAGTCATGTAAATAGTACTTTAAAATTTGATGAAATATTATTTTCAGAATCCTACGGTAGAGCAATTATTACAACATCAAATCCACTTAAAGTTAAAAAAGAACTTGACTCAAACTCAATACCCTATCTTGAGATAGGTATTGTTTGTGGTAAGAGTTTAAATATCTCACATTTTAAAAAACAGGTTTCTATTGAAATAGAAGAGATTCAAAGTGCACTTAATAGTTTAACAGATTATGTTGCACTTGAATGAAAAATTTTAAAGATTTATTTTAATTCTAATTGGTGTAAATAATTACACCAATTAATATTACAAAAAAAATAAAGCATATAATAAATTAAATTATTTATACTACTTCACCAAAAGCAAATTTTCTCATAACACGGTTAACTTTTATATTAACACTGTCACCAACTTCTGTGTTGGGAACAAAAATTACAAAGCCCTCTACACGAGCTATGCCGTCGCCCTCTTTTGCAATATCTTCAATCGTTACTTCATATGTTTTTCCAGCTTCTACTGGAGCAGATGGTTTCATGTCTCCAAACAAAAATACACGTCCTTAATTAATATTTGTGCGTAGATGATTAACAAAAAATGGTAAGTAAAAATGCAAATGTGTTTTAAATGCCTATTCATATTTACCAAAATAGTCTCAATCTAGCATTTACAAATATGAAATACTGATATAAATAGCTATTTACAAAAATAAATGTAAATGTGAGGTTTTTTTATATTTTTGTTAATACCTATTGGCAATAAGTTCAGCAGTTCCTTCGCATTTGAATGCTTTTAAAAACATTAAAGTTTCAGAATAAGCTTTTGACTCGATTGCTTTAATAGTATCTTCATCTACTGAGTATATCTGATTAAAGAACTGTTTTATTGCATGTTTACCGTATTTCCCAAAAATTTCATTGTTAGATTTATTTGGAGCTTTTTCACTAAAACTTTCAATAGTCCAATTCCATATATCTTTATATAAATCAGGCTCAAATACCTTCAAAACATCCCAAACTATATTCAAGTAAAAAGTTCCAACATTGCCTTTTATAATATCTCCATGAGGAAAGTGATTATGGATTAAATCAAGTGGTGTGCCAGTTATCCCATGCTGTGCAATCCTTACTTTCAAGTTGTTATCTCGTAAAGCTTTAGCCACTTTTTTTGTTTGCGGAATGTCTATTGAAACTTGTTCTATCAAATTTCCAGAGCTATCATAAGTATTACCATGTGCACTACCATTTGCAATTGCCAGCACATGAGGATAAACATTATTCGAGTTTAAGGCTTTTATAAAAGTTACTGCTTCTTCTGGTGTAGTGAGTACTCTGCCATATTCATCTTCTCTTCCTATTTCACCAACTTCAACTTCGAGGCCATATGGTTTGCCATCCATTTTTTCATCAATAAAATTTGCAATCTCAGTAGTTGCATCTATATTGTCTTTTAGTTCTTCTTCTAAATTTCCTCCACTGAAGTTAAATAAATGAGATGCATCAATTGCAAAAGATGTATATCCTGCATCAATTTGTGCTTTTACCAACTTTTTTACAGATGTGATTTCCTCTGGGCTTCCTTCTTTAATTCCTATATGGTCTGCATGAAGGGACCATAGTTCCATACCTATTTCTTTTGCAGATTCATGAGCTCTTTTTGAAAATTCTAATGGCGTAAATCCCGTATAACCACCTTCAAGGTTACATTCGGACTTTGCAAGTTCTAGAATTATTGGTGCATTAAAGTCTTTTGCAGCTTTCATTATGCCTTTATTAACATGTGATATACGTGGATTAACTGCAAGAATAATTGTTTGCTTGTCAATCAGGCTGTCAAATAAAGTGGAACTTGGTTTGGGTCCATAATCATTATTATCCATAATTCATCTCCTCAACAAAATCTTATATTAAATTTTTTATTTAGTAATCGCAAATACTATCAATATAAATCAGTTTTTTTTACTAAACTTAACTTCATCAAATAGTTAGAAATCTTGAAGTCGTGGGCCTATTAGTGTAGATTACTTGATAATCTCCTTCAATATTACCCATTTCAGAAGCGATTTCTATTGCATCATATAAATTACCGATTTCATCTATCAAACCTAAATCTTTTGCCTTAGTGCCTGTATAAACTCTTCCATCTGAAATATTTTTTACATAACTTTCATTCATTTCACGTCCGTCAGCAACTTCAGATATAAAATGATCAAATATTTCCATTACAACTTTGTCAGCATATTCTTTTTCATCTTCAGTCAATTCTCTCCATGGAGCACCCATATCTTTCAATTCACCTGATTTAGCAACATGGATGTCTATACCCTCTTCTTCATAAGCTTCACTCAGATCTTGAAATATCCACATTGCACCTATAGCACCTGTAAAAGTAGAGGGATTAGCTACAATATAATCTGCTGAGGAAGATATATAGTATGCAGCACTTGTAGCAGATTCGCCCATCGAAATTACTACAGGAATGTCCTGTTCTTGAACTTTATTTATTTCACGAGTTATTTCTTCAGATGCTGCGGGTGATCCTCCTTGGCTATTAATTCTTAAGACAATTGATTTTACATTATCATTTGAAGAGGCTTGATGCAAACTTTCAGCTATATTCTCTGAAGATGCATAACCTGATTCTGTTGGAAGATTACCAGTAACTATTGGACCTTGAACATATATGACTGCAACCTTATCTCCTGAAGGATATAAACCACTGTCCACCGCATGAAATATTAGGAAAACACTCCCAATTACTATTATACTCAAAACCGCTATACATTTAAGAGCACTTATATTAGACCAGTTACATGATTTATTTGCAAGAGAAGGTATAGATTCAGCCTGGCTACTTTGGTTTTGTTCAGGACTCATAGTATTTAAATCTCTATCATCCTTTTTATTGATAGAATGATTGTTATCTTCATGTTCCAACTTATCTTTTCTTAGTGATCCATCATCGATATTACTTTGGCTTTGTACCTCTTCATCTTCGGATACTTTGTTGGAAAAATTATCATTATTTGAATCCATTGTATGCCTCATTTAGAGTATCTTAATTATAATGAAATTTTCAGTTAAACA
This sequence comes from Candidatus Dojkabacteria bacterium, assembly GCA_003554185.1. Taxonomy (GTDB): domain Bacteria; phylum Patescibacteriota; class Dojkabacteria; order SC72; family T1SED10-24; genus T1SED10-24. The sequence goes on along the minus strand of PWFU01000014.1, from coordinate 39,983 downwards.
TTCATAAATGATATGATAGTGTACACAATTTAATTATGCTTAAGCCCATAACACAATTCTAAAATATCATACCAATACCATCAAGAGTTCGCATATGATATTTTATTTATGGTTAAATATCAATATTAATATAGAATTGAACGTGTATCTAAATCATTATAAATAACAATTAGTAAATAGATTGTGTATTTTCTATTAAATATATGCATTAAAACTTGCATGTTCAACTATAATAATAATAATGTTAAGTTTAATAAAATTAAGGTTCGGTTGTTTTGGTTGTAATCTTATTGTATCTGGCAACCTTTTTAAAACATGTGGATTTTAAACAATGGAATAATTATAAACAGGTGAAAAGTTATGTCAATATTTCCATCAGATAAGCCCGTACTTGTTACATGTGGCCTCCCATATGCGAACGGTAAAGCACACATAGGTCATTTAAGAACATATGTTCCTGCTGATATATATGTTCGTTCACTTAGAAAGATGGGTCAAGAAGTTGTATTTGTTTGTGGATCTGATACGCATGGTACGCCTATTGTCTTAAACGCTGAGAAATTAGGAATGACTCCAACTGAATTAGTTGAGATTTATCATAGTCATTTTAATCAGGTTTTTAAAAATTTGAACGTTAACTTCGATTCATTTGGAACCACCCACGACTCAACTAATCATAATCGTACTCATGAAATTTTAAACCGATTAATAGAAAAGGATTACGTTTACTCAAAAGTTATTGAAATAGCATATTGCCCTTCTTGTGATAGATTTTTGCCAGACAGATATGTAGAAGGGGTTTGTCCACATTGCGATGAGATTTCTAGGGGCGATGAATGTGACCAAGGCTGTGGTAAACATTTAGAGCCAGGTGAATTGCTTGAACCTATATGTACCATCTGTAGAGGAAAAGCAGCCTATAAGGATCAAGAGCACTATTTTTTTAAGCTATCCAGCTTTCAAGATTTTCTAGATACTTACCTAAACCAACTTGGAGGAACCCTTAATGCAAGAAACTATGCACTTGGTTGGGTTAACAAAAAATTAGATGATTGGTGTATCAGTAGAACTCTAGAATGGGGGGTGCCTTTTCCAGGAAATGAAGATCTTGTAGTTTATGTTTGGGTAGATGCTCCAATCGGTTATATAGCTTTTACTGAAGAATGGGCTCAAGCAAATAACGATAGCTGGGAGAAAATATGGAAAGGTGACTCTAGAATTGTGCACTTTATAGGTGGAGATATAATTTATCACCATTGTATCTTTTGGCCTTCCATGTTAAAAGGTGCAGAATATACCCTTCCTTGGGCAGTTGTTGCTTCAGGAATGCTCAAGATAGAAAATAAAACCTTTTCAAAAACAAGAGGATACGTTGTTTGGGTTGATGAAGATTATCTAGATCACGGTTTTCATCCAGACTTACTAAGATATTATTTAGCAAGTTATACATCGCATACAAAAGAGCTAAACTTTGCTTGGAATATATTTCAAGAAAAAATCAACACTGAGCTTGTAGGAGTTCTTGGAAACTTTATCTATAGAACATTGCTTTTTGCATACAAAAACTTTGGAGAAGTTCCAGAGGGTGATATTGAAGACGATGTTATCTCAAAAATAAAGTCTATCATCTATGAATATAGAGAGTTTACAGAATCATATGAATTTAAAAGGTCAGCAGACATAGCAATGTCATTAGCTTCATATGGAAACTCTTATTTCCAATCCAAAGAACCATGGAAACTCATAAAAGAAGATAAAGATGCTTGTGGGGTTGTAATTGCTAACTGCCTTCAGTTAGTAAAAGCTTTAGCTATAATATTTGAGCCAATATTACCTGAAAAGATGGAAATTTTATGGGAACAGTTAGGGTACAATTCTGATATCCATTTAATCCAGTATGATGAAGCAGCAGCAAAAATAGAAGCTGGTCAAAAGCTTTCAAAACCATTGACATTGTTTGAAAAAATTGATGATTCTAAAATCGAACAAATGGAAGAAATTGCAAGCAATAGAGTGAAGGTTGCAGATGAGGCTGCAGGAATCAAAAATAAAAAATCAGAAGATTTTAAAGAAAAAAAAGTAGTTAACTATGATGAATTTTCTAAATTGGATTTTAGAGTAGGGAAAATTGTTGAAGTTGAAGATATACCTAAATCTAAAAATTTAATTAAATTATCTGTAGATATTGGTGAAGATAAACCACGCCAGATTGTTGCTGGTATAAAAAATCAATATAGTCTGCAAGAGCTTAATGGTAAAAGTGTTGTTGTACTTGTAAATCTTAAGCCTGTCAAATTATGTGGAGTTAAGTCTGAAGGAATGTTGTTAGCTACAAAAGAGAATGGAACTCTTATTGTACCAGAAAAGTACGATTGTTCACCAGGATCCAATATTTGTTAAAGTAAACTTGAATTTCTATTTACTATACTCCATATTTTTTGGTTTTTTTATATAATATCTTATTGGCCATTATCTAGGAGTAATTCGAGGTATGATTTAGATATCAGCTTATCTTCAGATATATTCATTGTTTTTAATATTTCAAGAAGCTGATTTTCATAAATATTTAAGTTGGAGTCAGCCATTGTTTCAATTTCAACAAATTCTCCTAGTCCTTTAACGGAATCCAGACATATTGAAATATCTTTTTTTTTATATTTTATACGCTTTTTTTCAATATTAAGAGTTTCTTTAAATCCTAAAGATAAAAAAATATCATACATATCATCTAGTATGATAGGAGTTTCAATTTCTCTTCTAGTTTTTGTACGAGGATTAATTTTTTTATCCTTATAAGTTAGATAGCTTTTCCCATTAGATTGTCGTAACCTTAGAGCCTCATCGGTTACACCAAAATCCTTATGTGGCGCATTAAGATAGATATCATGGTGTACTTCTTCTCCTACAAGGTAAAAGCCTAATCCTTCAAGATATGGAATAACCATAGAGTGTTCAATCTTTAATTTTAATTCAACTTCAAACATACAATTTACTCAGCGGCTATAAACTTCGTTCCATAATAAATCATACCTTTTTCTCCGCCATCACCTAATTTTCTAAATACAGGTTTAACTTTCATTCCCAAATAAATTTCATCTATACCACATGAAATCTGGGTTGTAAGTTTAGGACCCTCTTTTAGCTGGACTATGGCAAGAATGTAAGGTGTTTGGTGTTCAAATCCGACTGCAGCTGTTCGGATTACTGTAAATGATATTACCTCTCCATCTCCATTAAATTTATATGACTCAATTTTACCATTTCTTCGACATGTAGGACACATATTTCTTGGAGGATAAAAATATTCATCACAGCTCTTACAATGTGTCCCAACTAAATTATACCTCTGAACTTGTTTTCTCCAAAATCTTGCTACTGACATATACTTATCACCTATCCCTTGCTAATATATGGACTACTGCGGTTGCACCTGAACCGCCTACATTATGAGTCATGCCGATATTTGCATTATCCAACTGTCGTTTCCCAGCTTCCCCTCTCAGTTGATGAACAACTTCTACAGCTTGTTTAATCCCAGTAGCCCCCACGGGATGACCACATGATTTAAGCCCGCCTGAAGTGTTAACTGGTATTTTTCCTCCAATTGAGGTTTCACCTTCTTGTGTAAATGATCCACCTTGTCCTTTTTTCACGAAACCAAGGTCTTCAATGGCACATATTTCAGCAATAGTAAAGCAATCATGTACTTCAACAAGGTCAATGTCATTGGGTTTCATCTTAGCCATTTCATATGCCCTATTAGCTGCTGCAACAGTGGAATCTAGTGTCGTTATATCTTTTCTATCATGAAGAGAAATCGTATCACTTGCCTGAGAGCTTGCCTTTATGTACACTGGAGTGTCAGTGTATTCATGCGCAATATCTGCTGGTGCTAATACTAACGATGATGCACCATCTGTAATAGGCGAGCAGTCAAGTATATGTAATGGGTCAGCTACAAGAATCGAACTTAATACATCTTCTACTGTAATTTTCCTTCTATATTGAGAAATAGGATTCAGAAAACCATTAGAATGGTTCTTTACAGCAACTTCTGCCATTTGTTCAGATGTTGTCCCGTATTTATGCATGTGAAGCCTAGCAATCATGGCATATAATCCAGGAAAAGTAGCTCCCATAATTCCTTCCCATTCTCTATCAGAAGCTGCAGCAAGAGCAGCTGAGGCAACAGCAGATGAAACATCTGTCATTTTTTCAACACCTGCAGCAACAACTATATCTTGATAACCTGAAGCTACACCAAATATAGCTTGCCTTAGAGCAAGTCCTCCCGATGCACATGCTGCTTCCACGCGTGTCGATGGAACATTGAGGTTCTTTGCCAGACCTGAATAGTCAGCAATTAACGCCCCTATATGTTCCTGTTCAACAAATTGGCCACCGCTCATGTTACCAACATACAAGCCATCTATATCTTCTCCAGCTACACCTGCATCTTGTAAAGAACCTGCTCCAGCTTCAACAAAAATATCCCTAAAAGATACGTCCCACTTTTCACCAAAATTAGTATTTTTAACTCCTATAATTGCAACATCTCGCATAATTATTCCTCTGATTAAGCACGTCTTAATTTGTCTTTATGTTTAGCGTAAATAGAATAGTCTATATAAGTTGGATTTTGAAGCATTTCTTCTATTGTAGCCACTTTATTACGACTTTTCTCTATATTTTCCGTAACCTCAAAACTAAAAGCATCAGCTCCAGCTCCTGATCCAAATGCTGTAGCGAAAATACAATCACCGGGCTTTGCTTGATCTAAAGTGGCAGCTATACCCATTAAACACGAGCCTGAATATGTATTCCCTAGTTTCGGAACAACAAGGCCTGGAAGAATCTGCTCTGTTGTAAATCCTAACATTTTTGCTACCCTACTAGGAAATTTCCCGTTTGGTTGATGGAATACCGCATAATCATAGTCTTTAGGTGTTGTATTTAGCTTACTCATTAAACCTTCAGCTGCTCCAGTCACATGTTTGAAATAACCAGGTTCGCCTGTAAATCTACCGCCATGTTCTGGGTATGGCATCCCTTCTCTTCTCCAAAAATCAGGAGTATCGGTAGTAAATGAATATGTGTCTTCAATATTGGCTATTATTTCATCAGGATTTGTTCCAATAAGCATTGAAACACCTCCAGCAGCTGCTGTATATTCTAGTGCATCACCGGGAGCACCTTGAGATACGTCTGAGCCAATTGCTAATCCTAAATCAATTTGCTTCGATGCGGCTAAGCCCATACAAGCTTGTACTGCAGCAGTGCCTGCCTTACATGCAAACTCAAAGTCTGCAGCTGTCAGCTGTGGAGTGGCACCAATAGCTTCAGCAACAATTGTGCTTGTAGGCTTAACGGCATAGGGATGACTTTCTGATCCGGTGTAAACTGCACCGATTCTTGTAGGATCAATATTACATCTTGCAATGGCAGATCTTGCAGATTCTACTGCAATTGTAGCTGCATCCTCGTCTATATCAGGAACTGATTTTTCGTCTACCTTCAATCCTTTTGAAAGGCTTTCCGCATCATCTCCCCAAACACGTGCAATTTCTTCAACTTTTATTCTGTATTTTGGGATATAGGCACCGTATGATACTATTCCAGTTTTCATTTTTTCACCTATTGATTATTAAAATTCTTATTCTAGTGCATGATATTGGCTATATTTTTTGAGTGTAGCAATAAGTTCATCAAGATCCATAGTTGTTGCAATAACAGGTATCCTATCAACTTCAGCCATTTTTTTCACCATCGGATCAACATCATTTGCTTGAATACCATGTATTACAACTGTCGCAGGTTTTAGACTAGTTACACGTATAGCCACCATTGGAGATTTCCCTGTAGAGACTTTGGTGAATATCATGGCCCTTTCTGTACTCCAGCCATATAGCCTTTGAAACTCATGGGATGACATTTCTAGGATTGCCCTTTTACTATCTATTACAGTAAATCCATAAAGTGGCTTTTCAATACCTTTGTAAATAATAGTCCCATCAATTAAGTTTGAAAGTCTTGCAAGTTGCATTGGGTACGTGTATTCATAAGCTCCATAAACAGCTTTGGAAGGAGACTCTGCATAAAGCATACTTTCATAAGCATGTATTTTCTTTCCTCCCTTTTCGGTTTCAATACTTAAAAGTGCTTCAATTATTTTGCTGACAATTAAAGTTCCGGGTGATTTTCGTCGACCACTTTCATAATCGCTAATTACCGAAGGAGAAACACCTAAATAAGAAGAAAGTTCTGTTTGTGCAATATCAAAATTCAATCTCCACTTCTTTAAGGCTTCTCCTGGCTTTTCTGAGAGAGTTATCTCACCTGCCATTTTTTCAGAAAGTTTTTTCCTAACATTTTCATAGGATGTACCAGCAGTCATGGTTACATAACTAACATTTCTCGCTACATATATACCTAACGAATGGGCGTTCGTTAATCAACGTTTAACTGTTTGATTTGAACCAAATTATATTATCTAGAGTGCATAATATTCATATGTTTTATTATTTTAGTTTTGAGCGAAAATGTATATTTAGATTACACCAACAAATATATATTAAACATATTAGACTCAAACTAACATGTCACGACCTGTATATTTGGGGAAATTGATGTTACATTGGTGCCATCAATGCAATGTGCCTGTGCTCGGAGAGATATGTGATACATGTAAAAAAAATACCTTAAAAGTAACCATTACTCCACCAGGTGATATCCGACCTGCTTTTTCTTATGACATATCACTTATAAACAAAATATCAACTAAGCAATTTGGAGTGCCTCTTATACCAGATGATAGAGTTGTAATTTTAAATAAAGCACCATATGACGATAGGATGGAAGAAATCATAATTGATGGAAAAGTCATTGGAAATATACGTTTTGAAATAGAGAGACTTGATTGGGTACTCCTACTAAGACCTTCTGGAGCAAAAATACTTTTTGAAGGACGTAACTTAAAATCGCTTAAAAATTGGGTGATGGTCGATGATACAGCTGTCCCCTTCATAGTTAATGGTGCTAGTGTGCTTGCCCCAGGAATTATTGATTGCGACAATGAAATCATAGAAGGTAATGAAGTTATTGTAGTTTCTAGGGAAAATAACGTTGTTGCAGGGGGTAGGTCGAAAATGAAAGGTTCTGAAATGATAAGTTCTGAATACGGTGTAGGTGTTAAAACCAGGTGGAACGGAGCCAACAATGATACATCCCTATTGAAAAAAGAAACAAAATGGAGCGACGTTATTAAAGCTAATGAAGCTATTATGGAAAAATATACACAAGAAGCGTACAATTTTATTAATAATACAATAAAAAATATAGATAAGCCTATTTGTATTTCATATTCTGGTGGCAAGGATAGTTTAGTACTAATGCAATTATTGAATGAATGTTTAGAGGATTTTGATATTCTTTTCGCAGATACAGGACTTGAGTTCCCTGAAACTCTCGATAATGTCGAAAAGGTAGCCAAATGTTATGATAAAAATCTAATATCTACAAGCGCAGGAAATTCTTTTTGGGAATCATTCCCTGCTTTTGGACCACCTACTGTGGAATCAAGATGGTGTTGTAAAATATGTAAGCTTGGACCAATATCTAGCCTAATAGAAAACAATTTTGAGGATGGATGTCTAACATTTATTGGACAGCGAAAATACGAATCCAGCGCCAGAGCTAAAAGCAGTCGGGTCTGGAAAAATCCATGGGTTGTAAATCAAATTGCTGCTGCGCCAATACAAAATTGGACTGCTTTACATGTTTGGTTATATATTTTAAAGACTAAAGCCCCTTATAATCCACTTTATGAGCAAGGTTACGATCGGATAGGATGTTGGTTATGTCCTTCATCTTCACTTTCAGAATTGATGAGATTAAAAGATACTCATCCTCATCTTGAAGAGCAATTTATGAACCAGTTAGTTAGCTTTGCGGAGTCAAGAGGCCTTTCTAAAAAATGGGTTCGCCATGGAATGTGGAGGTGGGAGAAGCCACCACAAAATATCAGAAAATCAGCTAACAATCTAGGTATTTCACTCGTTCAAAAAAATAGTTCAACACAAGATCTTAACTTTAAAATTACTTCTGGATACAGGCCATGTAAAGATGACGTTTTCTCAGCTGAAGGTAGTTTTGGAATTCCTTTAAACATCGAAGATTTCAAAGATAACAATTTGTTAAGTGCTTGTGGTGTACCATTATATATAGACGGTGCAGTTATAGTTAAAAACAAAGGCATAAATGTGCAGATATTCGCGTCTGGTACCATTACAGTCCAGGACAGAGATGAGAAAAAGGCTCTTAGTCTCATTAAAGATGCTAAAAATTCAGTTATCAGGTCTCTTAAGTGTCAATCTTGTGGAATTTGTGTTAGACACTGTCCAAATAAAGCTTTAAATATTGCACATAATGGTATTCACATAAAAAATAACTGTGAGCATTGTAGTAAATGTATTTACAAATGCCCAGTAATTAAGTTTAATAAATAATAAAATTGAACCAGAACTTTTATAGATAATATCTTACAATTACATTTGGTGATTTTTTGGTTAAAAGGGCATTGCTTAGTGTTTCTGACAAAACCGGGATAGTTGATTTCGCAAAAGGCCTAAAAGAGCTTGGCATAGAGATAATTTCAACTGGCGGTACTGCTAAAATACTGAAGAATGAAGGTCTAGAAATAGTTGAAGTTGATGAAGTTACAGGGTTTCCTGAAATGATGAATGGAAGAGTGAAATCTTTGCATCCAAAAATACACGGTGGAATTTTATGTGACAGAAATAATTCAAAGCATCTAGATGACTTAAAAAAAGGAAATATTGAGTTAATTGACATTGTGGCAGTTAACCTGTACCCTTTTAAGGAAACAATCTCAAAAGAAAACACAACAATTGAACAGGCCATCGAGAGCATAGATATAGGTGGTCCAACATTGATAAGGGCTGCAGCTAAAAATTATAAAGCAGTTACTGTAGTATGTAATCCTTATTACTATTCAGTTATTTTAGATCAGTTAAAATCATACGGAGATACTTTGCCAGAAACTAAAGAACTTCTTGCAACAAAAGCATTTAAACATACAGCAGATTATGATAGTTTAATTGATATTTATCTCAGTAAACAACTTCTTAATGAGGATGTAACTAGACTTAGTTATATAGATGGAAAAGAATTAAGATATGGTGAAAATTGGCATCAAAGAGCAACTGTCTATACCGAACCTGACTTGAAATATCCGTCTATTGCAAAAGCAAAACAATTACACGGTAAAGCCCTTTCCTATAATAATTATGTGGATGCAGATAATGCTCTAAAAACAGTCAAAGAAATTGATCCTTCAATCCCTACTGTATCTATAGTTAAGCATAATAACCCTTGTGGGTTTGCAACTGGAAATTCTTTAGTAGAGGCTCTAAAGTCAGCATGGGATGGTGATCCAATCTCTGGTTTTGGAAGCATAATATGCACTAACAAACCATTTGACCTTAGTAGTGCAGAATTTTTGAAAGGGCGTTTTATTGAAATGGTGATAGCACCAAGTTTTGATTCTAATGCATTAGAATATCTTAAGAAGAAAAGTTCAAAGTTAAGGATACTTGAAATACCTAACCTTACAGATGATTATCCTAACTATCAAACTTATAAATTTATAGATGGTGGATTATTAAAACAGTCAAAGAATTCAGAACTATACAATAAATGGGAATGTGTAACTACTGAATACTTCCCCTCTGAAAAAAAGAACCTTGCTGAGTTTGCACTAAAAGCTTGTAAATCTATTAAATCAAATGCAGTTTCAATTGGATACGAGTATAAAAAAGGTTGTTTCATGCTCTTAGCAATGGGTGCAGGACAACCTAATAGAGTTGATTCAATACGCAAGCTTGCTAGTACAAAAGCAAAAGAAAACCTAAAAGTCATTTATGATAGAGAACATATTGACATACCTTTCGATAAATATTGCAAAGACGTTTTATCGAATTGTGTAATGGCTTCTGATGCTTTTTTCCCTTTTGATGATAGCATAGTTCATGCAGCTGAAAGCGATATTAAATTTATTGTATCACCTGGAGGATCTATAAGAGATCAAGAGGTAATTGATACAGCCAATAAGTTAGGCGTATCAATGATATTTACAGGAATGAGGCACTTCCTCCATTGAGCTGAAATTCACTGATAAACAAAAATTACATAAGCAATAATAATATGGTTTTAAAAATGTTTCAGAAAAGACCTCTTGTACTCATGATTCTTGATGGATGGGGATATTCTAAAAGTGATGAGGGAAATGCATTTAAAGCTGCTAAAAAGCCGAATATTGATTTTCTTATTAGAAATTATCCATGTAGTCTATTAGATTCTTCAGGAAAATCAGTAGGTCTTCCTGATGGACAAATGGGTAATTCAGAGGTAGGGCACTTAAACATAGGCGCTGGAAGAATAGTATATCAAGATCTTACATTAATAAATGAGTCCATTAAAAATGATGATTTTTATAATAATAATACTCTTTTAGAAGCTGTTAATCATGTTAGAAAGAAAAACTCTAGCCTGCATTTAATTGGCTTGGTTTCTGATGGAGGTGTCCATAGTCATAAAAATCACTTGGAAGCTTTACTTAAGCTTGCTAAAAGAGAGGGTATAGAAAATGTGTTTATTCATGCTTTTCTTGACGGAAGGGATGTATCTCCAACTTCAGGATTGAATGATATAGCTGAATTAGAAGAATTCTGTAAAATAAACAATGTTGGACAAATAGCATCTATTACTGGAAGATATTATGCAATGGATAGAGACCGTAGATGGGAACGAACAAAGTTAGCTTATGATGCACTTACCAAAGGAAATGGAAGTCATTTTTCCAATAACTACTTAAGTTTTATCAGGAATTGTTATGAAAATGGTATTACTGATGAGTTTATAAAACCAGTTGTCATAATTGATGATTCAAGTGAACCAATCGGAACTGTCAAAGATGAAGATTCAATAATATTTTTTAATTTTAGGCCTGATAGGGCTCGACAGCTCACATATTCTTTTTTAAAACATGACTTTAAAGGATTTGTACGTGATTATTGGCCATGTACACATTTTGTTTGTATGACAGAATACGATAAAGAACTTGAAGCTAATGTTGCTTTTTGTGTAGAGAATATAGTAAATGGTATTGGCGAAACTATTAGCAACAATGGGTTGAAGCAGCTCCGTATATCAGAGACTGAAAAATATGCACATGTTACTTTCTTTATTAATGGGGGAAATGAAATAAAGTACGAGGGCGAAGATCGCATATTGATACCGTCGCCAAAAGTTGCTACCTACGATTTTAAACCCGAAATGAGTGCATATGAGGTTACTGATGAGCTTATATCAAGCATAGTTTCTAAAAAATATGATTTCATAATATTAAACTATGCAAATATGGATATGGTTGGACATACAGGGAATTTTAATGCAGCTAAAAAAGCTGTAGAGGCTGTAGATAACTGTGTTGGTAAATTAGTCAATACCATTCTAAGTGTTGATGGTATTGCTTTAATTACTTCAGATCATGGAAACGTTGAAAAGATGGTTAGTCATAATACCGATTTTGAAGTTCATACCGCACACACATCAAATCCAGTACCAATCATACTTGTTCAAAAAAATGTTGACAATATTACATTAAGAAAAGGTAAGCTTGCAGATATAGCACCAACAATTTTAGATTTACTTGAACTCGAAAAGCCAGTTGAAATGACGGGATGGACTCTTATAAAATAAAAAATGCTAGTCAACTACCTTGATTTTTTCAAAATTGGTCCAAGGTTCTTTGTGTGGGATTTGTTTTTTGAATTAATTTATCGTATGCTTTAGATACACGTTCTTCAGAAAAACTATGTTTTTTACACAACAAATTAATCAGTTTATCTTTATTTGGATTTTCCCATGATACTTTATATTTGTCTGTAACTAAAGGGTGCAAAAATAGTTTTTTAGCTTGACCTATATTTTGCTCATCATATTCCATATTTTTCAGCAGATTTTCTATGGTACCATAATTTTTGATTAAAGTTACAGCCTTTTTCGGGCCAATATTATACAGACCTTGATTATAGTCTGTTCCAACACATAAAGCAACATCAATTAGTTGATAATAAGTAATTTCTAATTCACTTAAAGATAGTTCTAAATCAATGATTTCTGGTTGAACATCAACATATGTATTTTTTCCAGGTAGCTTTCTTTTTCCAGTTATAGTTAGATTTCTTATGACTAAAGGAGATCCAAATAATAAAGCATCATAGTCTTGAGAGGCTGTAAAGTCCACATCGCCATTTATTACCATATGGGCTGCCTGGGCTTCTCCCTCTCCTGGAGCTTCTACAAATGGTATACCTAAGCAATTAAGCAGCTCTTTTGAACTTTCAATAATATAGTCATCTAATTTCACAGAAGCCTGTGAGTATTTAAAAGCCTCTTCATCCAAACCTTTTTCTACTGCTTCATCCCATTTATGTTGTGCTTTTTGGCGTCTTTCTTTTCTTCTGTCAAGTGTTTCACGTTTTAGTTCAGGTGGATTCCCATCAAATACAAATATTGGTTTGATTCCTTCTTCCATAATATATAAAAATCTATAAAAAATACCTGAAAGGTGAGATGTTATAAGCCCATTGGAATCTTTCAAGGGAGTACCATCCCTTTGCCTAATTATACTTAAAAACTGATACAATACATTGTGAGCATCAAATGCTACTTTTTTGTTATGTAAATCTTCAATATGTGAGTTCTTTTTTTTGAGTAAACTACCGATATCACTGCCCATCGTATGAAGTTATCACTTGCAGCTATTTAATTTTTACTTAAGAAAATTTAGGTTAAATTATTATAAATTAATATTCTATTAGACTCATGAATAAAAGATTATATTCCCTTAGATAACCTTTCTAAAAAGCAATCCTTCAATATATCTGAACATTTGGTTATTAAGCAGACTAGTAATTTGAATATTTTTTTCTTTGATTGATTAAATTGTTTAAGTGGCTTTAAGCAATAGATTTAGTAGCATTTTACCTTTTTGAGTCAATATGGCCAGTATCTTTCAGTGATTTTAGATAATATGAAAGTGATGAATATTTATATTTTGTAGCAACTACAAGAACACAAACATAAAGTTCATTTATACATGGTTATTTTATGAGATTAAGCCTGAATGATCAGAACAAGTTTTGAAAGATTTTGCTACCCATTCCGCATCCTTTAAAAAAACATTCTTAACTTTTGCAAAGATGTTATCGCTCATTTTGTGATTTTCATCTATACTATTTCTTGTAACAATTTTGAAAATCTACATTATTATCATTTAGTTTGATTAGATAAATAACATGTTATTTAATCTCATTTACTTTGTAGAGAAATAAATTTTAGCTGTAATAGTAAGCAAACAGTTAATTCTTACTTACTATTACTAAATATTGAATTGTTATGTTTCCATTCTAAACTGTGTTGAAAACTCAAGAAATCCATCAATTAGTTCATAGTGTTCTTTTTCATAGTTAGCTAATTTTTCAAAAAAATGTTTTTTCTTTTTATCAGTTGCTCTTCTAGCTAGCTCGGTATACAACATTTCGGTTTTTTTCTCGAATCTTAGGGCAGATAGTAGTACACCTTCCTCATCTGACCATCGTTCTGAAAATTCTTCTTGTAGCATTTCTCTGAAATCTGGTGTTGTAGCTGCACCTGGGTTGAAAGAAGACAAATCATGACTTATTGAATCTTTACTGTATTTCTCTTTGAAGTCCCGTAGGTATTGAGAATGTTTTTTTTCTTCTCGAGCTAAATAAGTAAATATATCTTGAACAGTCGGGCTCTTTATCTCTGCTAGTTTATCTAAATAAAAGCTCCTACCCTTTTCTTCAAGAGAGATGGCCATATCTAAAACCTCTTCAAACGTATCAAGTTCTTCTAGCTCCTCTATAATACTATCCAAAATATCCTTCATATTAACCACCTTTTTCATATTGATTAAAGAATGTTCATTTACATTCGAAAAAAAAACTTTTTTTTGTAACAACTAAAACAGTAAAATTCTTTTTTAGTTATATATACAAGAATCTAAGTTTATCTATTTATGTAGCGTTATAATTATTTAAATATATTCTTACAAGCAGAATCTCTGGTCTCGAGCATAGCTTCTAGTAGATAATGTACACAAATTACTAAAACCCATATAAGTTATTCAAGATTTTTTTAAATTTTTGACGACAATATAGGATACATTTTTATTGAAATAAGAAATATTTAAAGCAAAATAATACCTTTAATATAGGATTACAAAAATCTAAAATACTATACATAATGCAAATATTTTTATGTCTAATTAGCTATGTTCAAGAAAGCAAGATATTTAATGTTAAAATACCGATTTTGTTGTGAGTTTAACAGTATATTTATATTATAGTAAGTTATCAGAAACTTTTCATTAAAATATAATCATTAAGTCGATAAATTAATTATTTAGTTTTATAATTATCATTATCTTGTTGTCCGATTATGAGGTGAATAATTTTGAGTACAATAAAAATTGCAATTGCGGGCCTTGGCAACTGTGCAAGTTCATTAATACAGGGGATTGAATACTATAAATCAAAGAACATCAACGATGCTATCGGTTTGATGCACTGGGAAGTCGGAGGTTATAGGCCTTACGATATAGACGTTGTTGCTGCATTTGATATTGATAAAAGGAAGGTTGGAAAAGATATCTCAGAGGCTATATTTTCCTTACCAAATTGCACAACTGTATTTTGCGACAACATTCCAAAAAAAGATGTTGCTGTTTCAATGGGAAAAATACTTGATGGGGTTTCTGAACACATAGCTACATATGATGACAAGTATAAATTCATACCATCAGATGAAAAAGAAGCAACTAAAGATGAAATTGTATCAATTTTAAAAGATTCAGGTACCGAGATTTTACTCAATTTCCTTCCAGTTGGATCTGAGGAAGCTGCTCGTTTTTATGCAGAATGTGCCCTGGAAGCAGGTGTTGCATACATTAATAACATGCCTGTATTCATAGCAAGTGATCCTAAATGGTCCCAGCGGTTTAAGGATAAGGGAATTCCAATAATTGGAGATGATATAAAGGCACAATTAGGTGCAACTATAACACATCGGACTCTGGTTGATATGTTCCAAAAGAGGGGTGTGAGGTTAGAAAAAACATATCAATTGAACACTGGTGGTAACACTGATTTCCTTAATATGCTGAATAGAAACAGACTTTCTTCAAAAAAGACCTCTAAAACAGAAGCAGTGCAATCAGTTCTTAAAGATCGCCTTGATGATGAGAATATACATGTAGGTCCAAGTGATTATGTCCCATGGCAAAAAGACAATAAGGTATGTTATCTACGAATGGAAGGGAAGCTCTTTGGAGATGTTCCAATGAACCTCGAACTTCGTTTATCGGTAGAAGATTCTCCAAACTCAGCAGGAGTAGTTATTGATGCCATTAGATGTTGTAAGTTGGCTTTAGACCGAAAAGTATCTGGTGTTTTGCATTCAGCTTCTGCTTATTTTATGAAGCATCCACCAATACAATATTCAGATGATGAAGCTTACAACATGACCAATGACTTCATTGAAAATAAAAGAGATAATTAATATTATTTGTCATGTGTAAAGTTAAAAGAAAAATACTCTATGGAGTAGACTTTAGTGGTGCAAAAAAAGCTTGTGGAAAAATATGGATAACTAAAACCCAAATTAATCAAAACTGCAATTTGCAAGTTTTAGATTGCTACCCTGTTGAGAAAATTGCAGGTAAGAACCAGTTTAACTGCTATGATAAAATAGTGGAATTGATTGAAAATGCGCCAATGAACACTTTATATGGTTTTGATTTCCCATTAAGTGTACCTGAACCTTTCTTGAAGCATTATTCAAATTGGAACGATTTTATTTTTGATTTTACTAAAAAATATCCTAGTCCAGATGAATTTAGGAGAGATTTTTTAGAATTATCAAATGGAGTTGAAATAAAAAGATGTTCTGAAACTATCGAAAAAGCTCCATTTTCACCATATAATCTTAGACTATTCAAACAAACATATTATGGAATTACAAAAATAGTTTACCCACTTCTATCTAAAAAGTCAGCTGCATTTTTGCCTATGAACGAGCTGAACAAAAATAAACCATGGGTTGTTGAGGTATGCCCTGCATGTACGCTAAAAAAAATTAGCATGTATTTCCCTTATAAAGGCAGGGGACAGGAAGAGTTAGGTAATAGAATAAAAATACTTAATTATTTGGCCGAAAACAACATCTTTGTACCCTTTTCTTTAAAAAATGATATATTATCCAATTATGAAGGTGACGCTCTTGATTCAATAATTGGAGCATATTCTTTATTCAAGTCATTGAGCTATGGAAAAATAGAGAATTCCTCTAATCTAAAGAATAACCTAGTGTACAAAAAAGAAGGATATATTTTTTCATAACTATATATGATTCATAAAAAATTATAGATCAAATAAATCATAGATATCCTCTGGTTTTCCAATAATATTTATATTCTCCATTTTTGATAAGGTCTCGGAATTGTTTATATCAATATCTCTCATTTTTAACTCAAATTCTTTTCCATTGGGCGCATATGTTTTAATAGTGCCTTTTACTTGGTCAACAGGCAATAAATAAATTGGTGTTGTCCCTTTTGCTGTTTGAGCCACTGCATTTGTAACTAAAGTATCGGCTATTCCATAAGCAATTTTTGCAGTTGAATTTGCCGTTAGTGGTGCTACTAAAAGCAAGTCATAATAGCCTACTTGCAAAGGGCCCGCAATGAATGGAGAATTAGGACCTGACTCCGTTTTAATATTTTTAAAATTCTTTTTTAATTCATCCCACATTCTGTACCATTTCATTACAGTTTCTCCTTCTTTTGAAAGAAAAACCATTATTTCTATATCTGTTCTTTTTTTAATATCAACCATTATTTCAAAAGTTTCTTTTATAAGGTCTCCAGAACCTGTTATTCCCCATGCTATTCGTTTCATACTTAAACCTCGCAGATAGTTAACGATATGTTTTTTTTAAGTAGAGTAAAATAAAGTCTAATTAAAATTTAAAAAAACTCAATCTTTACTTGTTATTTTCAATAACCTATAAATACTTCTTTTTTAATTTGCTTTTTTGACAATCCTATATCAATAAGCAGTTTTTCAACAGAATTTACCATAGGTGGTGGGCCGCACAGGTAGTAAATGCGATTCAAATAATTTGGTACCTCATTTTTAATTATATTTTCGCATATTCTACCTTTATAGCCATTCCAACTAGGTTCTGGTCTTGTCAGTGTATCTATGACTTTTAAATTGGAGTTCTCTTTTTGGAGGTCTTCGAAATCATGTCTAAATACTCGATCAGTTTCATGTTTATAACTACCAATCAAAACTATTTCAGTAGATAATTTTTTATGGCTACAGTATTTGCAGATACTTATCATAGGAGTAATTCCAATACCACCACTTATCAAACAAATTTGCGATTCTTCTTCATCATAGTACATGTTTCCATAGGGCCCCTCTATTACAAGAGTATCACCTAAATTTAAACTAGCTAGACCGTTTGAAAAGTCATGTCCAGTAAGCTTTTTTGTGAATTCAATATATTTTTCGTCCGTGGGGCTACTTGACAATGTTAATGGCTTTCTAATGTATTCATTATCTAAATCAATTCCAACTAATACATATTGTCCTGGAAGATAATCAAAGTTTTCTGGCTTGCTTAGTCTAAAACTAGTTACTGAGGTGCTTCTTTTAATTATTTCAATTAGTTTAAGATTAAGTTTCAATTCAAATAGCTCCTTTTCAGCAATCAATAAGTGTTCTACTCACTTCAATCATCCTATCAATTGTCCTATACAAACTTTTCATACCTACCTCATCATTTTCAATGCCTTCTTTTCCTTTATCTTTTGACCAAAAAGTTCCTCCAAGATTTGCTCCAAAAGCTCCACCGCCAATAGGAATCATTTCATTAATTATATAGAAATCGTGTATAGTTTTTAATGCTGGTTCTTGACCTCCTGTCCTATCACCACCATTTGATACGCCAATCCCAACTTTGTTCCTGAAAACGTTTGGATTACGGGCTACAACTGCACGGCATCTATCAATAATAACTTTTGTTTGACCACTAACATTTCCTTGATAAACTGGGGTTCCAATGATCCATGCATCTGCCCATATCATTTTATCATACAAATCCGTCAAGTCATCCTTGAATACACACCCTTCTTTTTTGCGTATACAATAATCGCAGTGAATACAGAAATTTATGGTTTTACCCTTTGCAGAAAAATATTCTACAGAGGCTGAGTAATTTTCACTAGCATATTCTAAAGCATGAGATACTGCATAATCAGTTGCTTTTTTCCTAGGACTACCAGATATTCCTAATATTCGAATATTTCTTTCACTTACCAAAAAATTCACCTTTATAAAACTTGAAAATTATGAGTTTCATAAACCATACCTTTAATTGAAATTCTATCATACAATAAGGCTTTCAAAGCACCTGTTGCTATTGGATTCTCTAAAATTGTTTTTTATAATTGTATTTAGATCTATTTTTCCCTCTTAAAGTGAACCAGGACACTCATTTTTGTGGCATATTAAACATTGAAAAGGGGTTGTGTATTGGTCTGAACCTAGCTTTTGAGAATCAATGCAGTTATAATTTCTAAGTTCAGTCGATGTCTTTCTGTTTATACTTATGATAAGAAATATAAAAATTATAAGTATAGGTCTTATAACAGTCCCCTTCTTGAAAAAAACAACTTACCTCAATTACTTAAGTAATTTTAGCGCATCACGACACGCAGCTACTGCAGGTGCCCCAGATGTGATGAATATAACATCCATTGCTTCCATAATTTCTTCTTTCGTAGCACCTGCATTTAATGCACTTTTCATTTGTGATACTGTGCATGCTTCACATTGTTTTGAGGCAACCACTGCAAGTGCCATTAAAATTTTCATCTTTGCGGGTAAAGCACCATCAGACAATATTTTTTGGTCACAACGATTATATTTTTGTAGAAAGCTTGGCTCAATATCCTCTAGTGTTTTTAGTATCTCTGGCGTGAATCCCATTTTACAACCAATACTTTCTAAAATTTCCTCATTATCTTTATGTGTCATTATTTTGCCTCCAAATTTATTAATTATATTTTAATCAAAAGCATCTACCATTATATTTCCCAGACAATCATTACAAGTAAATCGTGGTAGTGGCTTAGTACATTCTTTAAATTCCGGATACTTTCCTGTTGATACTGGAATCTCTAGAACTTTAATGTGATCCATACACAAACCCATGCCGCATATTATGCATACACTAACAGCCTCAGTTTGTTTTTTTGATTCTATACATTCATAGCACTTCATTTTACAACACACCTTAAATTATTACTGTCGAACCTCACACACATTTTCCATTATAGCTTCATGGCATGAATTGCATAAAATTTTGTTAATATGATCTAAGTCTTTACCTTCAAGGTGTACACTATATTGTTTCATGTCAATTATTGGAATCTCTTCTCGAATCAAGTGACTACTACAAACACCTCTGCCACAAACAATACAAATTCCTGACGTATCGGCTTCTTTTCCATTTTTAGCACAATCATAGCATTTCATTTTATCACCAATTAAAAAATTAAAAATACATTATAAGTTTAATCTACTAACTCCATATCTTGTCCACAGCAGACAAGAACTCCCCCTCCTACATTAGTAATTTCTACTTCGTTTCCACATATTTCACATGAATATTTATCGCCAACTTTCACAATCTCACCTCCCTCAAGATCAAAACAATAAATAATTGAAGTTTCTATAATAAGTAACTAATGGTAATGGTATTAATCATGGATTAGAAGATCAATAAATTATTTGATCTCATCTTGAAGGTCATTTCGTTTCCTCTTATTTTTGTAATAGTTTGTTATTATCGCAAAAGACAACATCAATATCATAATTGAAACATAGGTTAATATTAACGGTGCAGATTTTTCATAAAAACCTATAGTGATAATCTCCCTGAAATCATCTGAATTGTTTTCTATTTTGTACCATGTTAGGACTTTTCTGCCTTTATCATCTTCGTACTTAGAATCATATGTAGGTCTTGGATATCCAAGCACCCTATTTCCAGTAGTATAACTTTCTGGAAGTATAATTCGAACTACAGAAGGGGTATTAACCGTATGAACATAGTTCTGTCTGCCTTGATTAACTAAAGTATATGCTACAAAACCAGTAACTTTTTCTTCAAAATCAATAAAGATATGTTCTCTTCCTCTTATTACCTCTTTTGAAATATTATACTCAACATCGGAAATGTCGTTTTTCTTGATTTTCTCCTTAAGTATCTCAATTCCCTCAACTGTACCTTCATTTTTAGTTACTGGTTCTACCAAAGTCACAACATTAGTAATTGTTTCACCAGACCGAATGAATTGTTCCATTGGAACAACTTCCAACCTTTTAGTGTTTCTTATCATATGTACGGATTTTACTGTATCATTCGATGACAAGTAAACGCTGGTAGTATTTTTTATATGAGTAGAGTCTAAGCTTTCATTAAAATATATTTCAAACTCGTATTCATCGATGTTGGTAGATTCTACATCAACATCCTCCATTCTATCAATACAACCAACAGTGACAACTAAAATTACTATTAATATAAATAGTAAAATTATTTTATGATTGTAGTTCATTCTTCTCAAGGTCAACTATCACTCCAATATCATGAAGAATATCTTGAATTTCTTTGAATGCAATATATAACTCCCTTCTTTGAGACTCCATCATATCAGCTGGTGGTTCAGATGCAAACCAAATTTCTGTTTGTGTATTTCCTCGAGTTATTTTAACACATGCTAGCATGTCGGAATTAGTTAACCTATATAGAGAATCACCACCGCTAGGAGCTACCCATACTGGATATTTATTATTTAGCTCCTCACTGAATTTGCTCCAGTTAATCATTGCAGAGGTTGAAACTTCTAGGTGAATATGAGCACGCTCACCAACTTTTCTTTCACGTATTTGCTTTAAAAAATCAACATATTCTACATCATTTTCATCAATTGTTTTTATCTCTTCTACATATAGTTCTTCAGCCGCTTCTTTGAAAAATGGTGCTAGATTTATATTATCAGGGGCTTTTGTAGTAAGTGAGACTAAAATAAATGCAGTTCCACTTAATGCCATACTTAATATTACACCATGTCCCATTAATGCTGGATGTATTGATTCTAAGTATGGAACACCCATCACAGGATCTTTTATAGTGTCAAATATTGTCATAGCAATTTGTAAAGTAGCTCCAACAAAAACTCCTGCTAAGGCTCCTTGAGTAGTTGCTCTTTTCCAGAAAATACCTCCCATTATAGGGAAAAAGTAAGAAGCACTTGCAATAAATGTAGCTATATGTACCGCATGAATTATACTATCTATAAAAAAAGAGGCTATCGTTGCTGTAATAACTATGAAAATAACACTAACCCTATTAATCACCATCATTTCTTTCATAGTTGCATCTGGTTTTACAAATCTTTGATAAATATCACGGGACACACAAGAAGCACCTGACGTGGCAAAAGTATCTGCACATGACATGGCTGCAGCAGCTAGACCAATAGCTGCTATAGCTATCAATAGTGGTGAAAACATTGTACTCATAAACTCGAGTAAGGCAGGTTCAGCATATGCCATTCCTGCAGGATAACCCATTTCAGCAATTTCTGGATATATTGAGTTCAGTCCGAGTGCAATGAATGCACATGCTCCAAAAACAATTAAAACTAAAAAGGATCCAGCTATAAGCCCAATTCTAGCCGACCTTACATCTTTTGCAGCCCAAACTTTTTGCCAAGGGTCCTGTTCAGTAATCCACCCTGGTATGATAGCTAGAACGAAAATTAAAACCATTGGAATTCCAATAGAGAAGGGATTCCACCATTCGGATGGTACACTTCCAACTGTTTGTGCAATATTTATTGAAGAGATATCAATCAATGATTCGGAGCCATTAGCAGAGCCGGTAACAATTACTGCCATTAGGATAACAAAGGTTGAGAGAAACATGAACTGAAGAGCATCCGTCCAGACTACCGCATTGAGGCCCCCCAAAGTAACATAAGTTGAAACTGCAACTGCAACAATCACAGCTGCGTATACAGGACTTAGCCCAAAAAGAACTTCAAGAACAAGTGCAAATCCCTTGATATCAGCAACTGCAAACAATATCATTACAATAGTAATTATTACAGCTATAGGAGCCCTTATTTTACTACCGTATCTTTGTTCTAGTAGTTCGGGTTGCGTTATAGATGGTAGACTTTTTATTTTTGATACAAATAGTGCAATTATCAAAAGAGCGAGGACGTTAGGGGCAACAAAACCCCATATTGAGCCCATTCCTTGAATCATATAATATCCAATTACTGCTAAAATTGCACCAGCTGTTAGCCACGATGCAGCTGCTGAAAACCCAATACCAATTGCTCTTACTTCACGACCTGCAAGCCAAAAGTCTGTGATACTTCTCTGTTTTTTTGTAAAATGAAATCCAATAGCTACCAATATTAATATATAGCCAGCTAAAAGAGCTAAAAAAATTTCGTAACTTTCCATAAATATCTCTTCTATTTAATTTCTCTAATTTAGGTTGACTTTTTATCTAATCAAATATTTGCATAGTTGATAACCATATTGCTATTTTATCTTTTCCAAAGATTATGTTGTTAACTATATACAATCTTAGAAAATTTAATCTTTAGAAATCCTTATGTCAATAATAGATGTGAAAAAAAAAGTTTTATCTGTATGTATTATGTATTAGTATCTTACATTTTACTTCCTTTAACTGGTTTCTGTATATTCTAGCCTTAATTTCTTCACCATATTTTCTTGTTCGGACTGAAAATATTACTCCTAAAAAGTTTCTCAGCAAACTTTTCAACCAGTTTACAACAGTATTTCCATTAGTTTTCTTTTTTTCCTCTGTCTTACAGGAATAAGGGGATTTGAATTATTGTTCTGTCATATGATAGCATGAATTTCTTCGGGCCATATTTCTTACCAATAGCATGTTACTCAGAATGACGAAGTCTTTGACATTGATTCAGCAGTTTTGATTCTAAAATCATTATAGTTATGAAATAATTAGCTCTAAATCAAAAACTAGCTCATAAAATGGTTCTAAATATGTTAATATTGGCCATCAAACTTCAAACCAGTGAAATTGGTGGGGAAATTTGAAAAATCCTATCTTTTTATGTCTCTATAATTCCAATTAGCTTAATTAGATGAATTAGGAAATTAAAAGTGAAATAGCATTCACTTTTGTTTACCTTGTATTTTTCTATAAGCTACTGTTGCTGCAGCAATAATTAAAATGGTTAGCACTCCTAGGAAAATAAAGGTTGTATTTATTGGTTCTGCAGGTAAAACTTCGGTTTCTACTCTCATCGTACTAGTAAGTCTATCATGACCATCTGTATCTTCATATCTAATTTGACTGATAATTGGGTATGTTTTTGGGATAGCATATTCTGATACATCAACTCTAAATATAGCAACTTTACTTTCACCAGGTTCAACTAACCCAAGATAAGCCTGATCGTCTGTAGTACTAAAAGGGTCTGCAACAGTAATTCTCACAGTAGTATCTTTAGCCGTCATTTCTCCTTGGTTCTTGTAAGTTACTTGAAGGATACCTTCATCATTAGGGCGTAAGTCGCTTTTTACATCAACTATTGAAAAGTCTGCCTCATCTTTAACCTTAATAGGTATTGTTATTTTTTGAGTATTCACTTCATACCATAAGCCGATTTCTCGATTGATTAGTGTTTCATTGGATAACCTTCCGCCAACTTGTACATTTTCTTGATAAGCATATTTCACTTCCATCTCTAATTTATAGATACCAGCTTTTGCGTTTTTACTGATTTCAATGTCAAAAGGTACAGGTGTTGCTGTTTGTTCACCGGACCTTAATGTACCTGCTTCTTGAGAACCAGACTTTACTTTAATCTCAGGGTCTTGAGAATGTAGTGTAGAAACAATACCAATGGCTGTTGTTCTATCTGATTCGTATTGTTTCTCTAATTCTTGGAGTTTTATTTCCTCATCATCAATAGCATCTATTTCAGACCTGAATCCTTCAATTACACCTTTATTTACAAGGTTGATTTCAAGAGTAGCTTTATCTCCTCTTTCAAACTCATTACTTCCTATCAAGTTCCCAGAAATTTCTGGTAAACCAAAAGTTGTATAAAAATTATCACCAAAATTGAAGTTCTCTGGAGGTTGTCCCGCGGAAGGGGTTATTAGGATTGAAATTAATAAAAAGCACGAAAGTGTTGCTATTAAAAATTTAACTTTTTTCTTCTCCATAGAAATTGTCATCTCCTTTTTAAAAAATATTTTCATTTATAGTGGTCAAGATTTCTTATTACATTAATTACCATATATACACCAACTACAATTATTCCTATAAATGCCAGTATAATAAGGCTTAATTGGGTTCGTGTTTCTTCAACTTCTACGTCAATCTTTAATGTGTCTGAAAATTTAAGTTCATCATCCTCATCGAGATATCTTATCTCTGAATTAATTGCATAAAGTTTTTCTAAAGCATCTGAATCTGCTTCAATATCAAATGTTACTGTTTTTTCTTGACCGGGTTCCATTGTTCCAATATAAGTTGTTGCACGGTTTGTAGACAATGGAACTATGGCAATTTTACGCAAAACTGAATCATATGCGGTTTTTTCTCCTATGTTTTTATATGTAACGTTTAATGTTTGGCTTGATCCAGGCACTAGATCCTGAAAACTAGTTACTTCTGTTATTTCAAATTTAGGTGTTTTTTTTATCACTATGGGAACATGAATTGTTTTTTCCACATTATTATAGTGTGTTGTGTGGTCCAATTCAGGAAGACCTAGCAGATCAATATTCCTATTAGTCATACGTGCACTACTTTGATATTGGTAAGATATAGGCAATTCTAGAATATATTCTCCAGCCGGTGCATTATTGGATATTTTTATTCCAAATTCTAGAGGGTCTTCAAGGCGTTCTCCTGGAACTAGTTTTTCTATAGAGTGTGTTCTACTATCAGAATCAATTTCAACATAATTAGACTTTGAATAAAGACTAGTTTTTAGGCCAACAGCTATAGTTTTTCTAGATTCGTAATCTAATTCTTTTACAGATATTAGGTGTTGATCCTGTTTTGCAGCGCTGAGCCGTTTGCTTGGGCTGAACCCATATGGGATACCTCTGTTAACCAAATTGACTTGCAATGTTGCTTTTTCTCCACGTTCAAATTCTGTATTCCCAATAACAGAAATACTGATATTAGGTTCACCATATCCTCTATAATAATCATCAGAATATCCATAACCAGGAGAAAGTATTCCATTTTCCTCAATTGCAGCCCCAGTAAGCGATAAAGGTGAAGATAAAAAGCCACATAAAATAAAGAAAAATAATACTGCTTTTAAAGAGTTTAAATTGATAATGGATTTCATTTTCATCAGCCTTTCAATTTCTAAATTAAACACAATTATTCAAATTAATCTTTTTTCTTTCACTTCTCTTATCTCTCCATTGATCAAGGAGCAAGATCACAGCAGGAAATACCACAAAAGTAGCCATTAGAGCTAATCCTACATCGATTACTGTTACAAGTCCAAAGTTTTGATTCATTGGAAATGGAGATGCCAATAAAGCAGAGAAACCAAACATAGTTGTAAAGCCAGAGGTTGCGATAGCTTTTCCTATTTTTGTTATTGCCTCATTCATTGCTTCAACGTGGGCCAATCCTTTCTCTTTTTCCTCATAATATCTTTCCATCATAAGAATTGCATACTCTGAACCAATACCTAGTATTAAAGCACCAAGTGTAGCTGTCATTGGCGTATATTCTATTCCAGTATAATACATAACTCCACCATTCCAACCAATTACAGCTAACATTGTTATTACAGGGGCAACCGCTTTCACAATATCCCTATATATTACCAATAACCCAAAGAAAACCAATAGCAAACCAAATAGTGTCATTAGAGTTCTTCCACTTGTCAATGCAAAAATAACTTCAGTAAATATTACAGGATCACCAGTAGCAGTTATATGAACTCCTGGAGGTGGGGGTATCCACATTAGGTCATATTCAACCATTTCAACAACATCTTCCATCCCCTCTATACCAATTGTTCCAAAAGCATCACCGATATTCAAATTGACATGTAACAATGTTTCTTCATAGACATACATTTCTTTCTGTGAATCAGATAATTGAGAATAAATCTCTTTAATCTCACTAGAGCTTTCAGGTATTTTGCCATCATTTTCTGCCTTAACAATATCCACAATACTTGATGATGAATGAATATGGCTTCGCCTATCCACCATATGAGATTCGAAATCGTCTATCCACTTCAATAGCTCAGGATTGGCATTATTGTCAGACATTACGATTAAATTAATCGAATCCTCAACGCCAATATAGGTATCTAGCCTATTAAGTTCAGCTAGCTCAGGCATGTCTTGAGGGACAAAGGTTCTCATATCAGCTTCTAGTGGAACTAGAAAATCTGCATATAGGCCTCCTATACACAGAATACCTGCAACTGAAATAATGAGAATAGGATGCTTGGAAGTGATTTTAGACGTACCTCTCAATAATTTTACCAAATTTTCATTTTCAGCCTTTTCACCATCATTTGATTTATTCTCTGAATTTCTAATCAAAAATTTTAGATTATATTTTTTTGCAAACTCGTGCCTTCTCCTTCTTATTCTATGTAGACCATAAATAATAGAAACTCCAACAAAAAGTGAAGTTAAAAAGCAAACAGTGATTCCTATTAAAAGAAGTTTAGCAAAATCCTGAATCATTGGAACTGTAGATGTCAATAGTGATGCAAAACCTAGTGATGTGATTATTAAAGCTATTAATACTGCTGGGCCGGTATGCTTAATCGTTTCAATAACTGCAACTGCTTCATTATCTGATCTCGAGAATTCTTCTTCGATTCTACTATGAAACTGAATTGCATAATCAATTCCAAGCCCTATCAAAATAGGAAATGCTGCCATTGATGCAGTAGTTAATGGAATTTCAGTATATCCCATAAGCCCAAAAGTATATATTATGCCTAAAAACACAAGTGGGAGTGGTAAAATCCTCCAACGAACGTGTCTGAAAACAGCATATAAAGCTATTATCATAAAAATCCCTGAAACAACTAGCAATATAGCTGTTGTTTCGTTCATTAAATCTTCAACTGCAATATTAAAAGTGGTAAATCCAGTAACAGTTACAGTATACCCTGGTGGAAATTGGGTTAAACTAATAGAATCCATAATTTTTTCATTTATTTCCCTGAGTTCAGCGTCATCCAGATTTCTATCAAGGGTGATATAAACTATATTTACGTCCTTTTGAGGAACTGTAGTCTCACCAGCATTATTTTTTTCAAGATATGATTTGATAACCTCTCGATCTGAAGGGATATCATATCTACCATGTTCTTCGAAATGAATCTCTTTTACAACAGAAGCAACACTATCAGTTCCTTCAACTCCTGGAATGTTCTCAACAAGAGTTTGATATCTATCTATTGCATTCAAAATACCTGGTGAGATCTCATCTCCACCTTCTACCATTACTGGAATAGTCGGTTTACTAAAAATATTAAGATAAAGATGTTCAAAGTCTTGATAAAGGCGTGAGTTTTTATCTGCAAATGTCTCTGTACCCGTCTCCATCTCAATATTTTGAGCCCCATGTATTGCAATAATTATAAAAAATACTGCGATTATGCAAATTAAGAGCTTATTATCTTCTATGAAAATACCTAATTTTTCAAAGATATTTTTGATACCTATCTCTCCAGGTTAACTTAACGCCAATATATTTTTTTGAATTTCCAAAAACAATAATTCCAAAAAACTTGATGTTATTTATTTATTGCTCAAAAGAAAAACACATCACTAAATTACACATCTTTGGCGTAATTAATTTTGGTTTGTTAATAGTAACCCATTTAGAGAATGGATACTGTTTGAAGCTGTGAACCATAGTAGTATCATATGAGGTAGATATGATAGAATTATACGAACAGTATCGTTTTGCATTGAAAATATTATGTGAAATGCCTTTTTGCTAAAGAAATCAATGGGGCCGCGGAGATTTGAACTCCAGTCACAAGACCCCCAGCCTTGTAGGATCGACCAGGCTACCCTACGGCCCCACATTGAACCTTAGATAAATACAGTAAATTAAACTTAAGTTATTTTATTCTTTCTCAATAGCTGTTCAACTCTTTCCATGTCTCATAGGCTTCTACTATCTCAGAACCTTCTACAAAAACCATTTCTTTTTTGTTAGAAAGTTCAATTGCTTTTTTCTTCGATAATGCAGTCCCGCTGTGATCGTCAAGTATCTCACAGATAGCTACTGCAGGTGTTATTCCGGACATATGAGCAAGTGCTACTGATAGTTCAGTTTGACCACATCTTTCATTAGTAAGACCCTCAGCTGCTCTCAGAAGTGCAACATGACCAGGTGTTCTAAATTCAATCCCAAAATCTACAGGTTCAGCATTTAGCGTTTTCTTGACACTATTTGCAACCTCATTTATGGTTAGGGCCCGGTCATTATCAGGAATCCCTGTTCTTGTTTTTCTATGATTAACCCATAAGGAAAAAGATGACCTTGAATCATACTTCAAATCACCACTTTTCTCAATTGTTTTTAAGATTGATGAATCTACTTCACTTGCAGAAACCAATAAATCTGACATTAGTGGGAGTCCAAGTTTCTCTGCTGCAAGGGCGTCCAGTGAAACACATATCAAGCCTCCACCTTCTTTCCTCATTAAGCGAACGTCAGATGGTTTTACAGCTTCTGCTGGTATCGCAAAATCTGTTTCTTCTTCCCTCCCTTCCATATCAAATAATAATATTGTATTCCCTGCTTTAAAGGATTCTATAGCTTTCCTTACATTTTCTGCAAAAATATATTCATCAACACTCATAATTATAATCTCCATTTAAATCATGGGAACTGTTTACAGTGATTGTAATATCATCACCATCTTCTAAATTAAGTGTTTCACGGAGGTTAACAGGTGCTATGATTTCCACCAAGTTAGAAGGATAATGTGACCTATCTGGAACTAGAATTCCTGCATAAATTCCACCAATCTCCACTGAGTAACATAATCCGCCCCCAAATGTGCGCTCGTTACTTGTAAAACCATTGATTCTAATTGAAAACTCTTTTTTAAATTTCTGATGTTTATTTGAGTTTTGTGAATCTAGTAGCACGTTCAAGGTCCCAGGGTATGGTTTAAAGGCTAGTATTTTACTGAATTGGTTGATATATCCTTCTTTAAGCATATAGTATTGTCCTTCACCTAAACCTGTTGTTACTGTACCTTTAATTTTCATATAATTATCTTTAGCGGAAAAAATGAATTTATAGTCAGAGTATTCTTTCTTTAAAATATCAAAACCTTTTTCAGTAATCATAGCTAACTGGTCGTCTAAAGTACCGCTTATTTTTATAAGACCTTGTTTTTCTAATTCTTTGAATATTTCTTTCGCTGACTCATCATTTTTAGAAATGTAATCTATTATTTCAGTTGAAGATATGTATACAGAGTTCTTAGTTGCACCTAGTAAGCCTAATTTTTTTAGAGGTTCTTTTATATTCATTTAAACACCATATTTTGAAAGTTCAATGAATTTTCGAAACATAAATAAGAAGTAATTGATTACTTTTTAATTTATTTATCACCGAGTTTCACTAACTTTCAGCTTTTGCAACTATTGCCAGGTGATCCTTATGATACGGAGCAAGTTCACTTTTTTTCACCAGCTCAAAACAACATGAACTGCTATTCAAAAGTTTATTCATTTCAGACTTATAGATTTTTTTAGGATTTTCAACTGTATCTATACTTCTTGCTTTGATAGAAAGAACTAGATATCCACCTGGCTTTAGATATTTATCGCTATTCAATAATGCAATTTCAGCTTGGTTTGGTTGTGCTATATCTTGAATAATAATATCAACATTTTCAACTATTGCAGAATAAGAAGATGGATTAGAAGCATCTGCAAGCAGTGGAATAATGTTTGACCGCATTTCACAGAGTTTTATAAGCTCGCGCATTGGGCGTGGAGAAAATTCAACCGAGTATACTATTCCTTCAGTTACAATATCGGATATATGGCTTACTGTTGTACCCGTTGAAGCACCTAGATATAATACTTTAGATGATTTTACTAGTGGAATTTTAAATTTTTTCATTAGCATTGCAGCAACTTTACTTCTTTTGGGGTTCCATTCTCTATATTCATCGCCATGAAATTCTATAAGTTTTTCCCCGTAAACATTTTTTCCTTTGACTGAGTTATATGTCACAAGTGCAGACGTTCCATTTTGAATTTTGTATACACCTTGGGATACTGGGCTAAGTTTCATTTCAGTTTCAATCCTCGTTTCTTAAAATTTTTTGTTTATTTTTTATTACTAACAGAGAGTTCACAGCTTTTTTATGGATTTTATTTTAGCTTCAAGTTGTTGAGCTAAATCGTCATTCAATACTGTTTCACTTGAATAAAAATCGACTCTTGCAGCAATTGATACAGTAGAAGCAAGTGAACGTGAAATCTTCCCTCTATGCCTCCAGGAGCTACCTTTAATAGTTGGATGATTGAAAATAATACCGTGTTTTGGAGACGTTGCTTTTGATCTCAAGTGTTTAAACAGTGCTTTATTAGCTCCTATTACCTGTATTGTGCTTGATGGCATTTTTGCTAATTT
Source organism: Candidatus Dojkabacteria bacterium (assembly GCA_003554185.1). Classification (GTDB taxonomy): domain Bacteria; phylum Patescibacteriota; class Dojkabacteria; order SC72; family T1SED10-24; genus T1SED10-24. The sequence goes on along the minus strand of PWFU01000014.1, from coordinate 9,047 downwards.
TTCAAGACTCCCTGCAATACTAATCATACGTGCACCTAAAAGATAACCAGCAATATTAGATAAATTTGGGGCAACTATATCCATTTGTTCATGGATATATAGCTCAATTTTTCTTCTAGTTGCATAAAGACTCAAAATATTGGAAGAATATTCAGTAATTATGTCCTCATCCTCATCATTAAAAGAGATTCCCATCGAAGACTCTGCTAAATTAAAATAGTTGTCATTTGCACCTATGTTTTTTCTTACCCCATGTTTGCTGATAAAATATGCTAATTCATCACCAAATAATTCAATTTCTGGGAAGTGAATGCCATACCATTCTGCAAGACGTTCTGAAAGCTCATTCGCAGATTTATCAATGTCATCTAGTGCGTTGATTGCTTGTATTATTTTCAAGTCCGATTGTTCCATTTCAGCCAACTGTAATTTTACTGTCTTTACAGAAACTTGATGTAGTAATGAATAATATTCTTCTTTAGAATTTACAAATCCACATTTTATTGCTTCTTCACTCAAGTTTCTGCCTGTAAAATTCATTTTTGGCTTCGTAAAAATATAGTCCTTAAGAGTTTCTGCGAGGAATTGAATATCTTTAATGTGCAATACAGTATCTTCAAGTTCGTTATTTTCATCTAAGCGTAAACTTCCAAACCATGAAGGGTATTTACTAGTTTCCTTCATATGCCACCTCTTCTATAACTGCTCCACTGTTGTTTGCCTTTGTAACAATAACCTCTCCGTCAATATTATTTTTAAAGAAACTTTCTATTTCTCTTTTTAATTTTTCACTTGAAGTTTTAGTTTCTAATATTGAATAAATGGTAGGTCCAAATGAGCTCATCCCTACACCTAAAGCTCCAAAATCATGAATTTTTGCCATTAACTTTCCTACAATAGGTGGCTGGATTGAAATTTCTCTTTTTTTAAATCCAGTTTTTTGTAGATTATTAATAGCCCTACTAAAGTATAAAATATCTTTTTCTATAACAGATGGTATTAACTGCATTAAAATAATATGTGATATCTCTTGAACTTCACTTAAAGGTATAGGGCAAATATCACGAAATAAATCACATTCTTCTTTATCATATGCTCCTTTCAAATTAGGAATTACAATTACTATATACCACTCTGGAAAATCTTTTCTAAATAAAATTGGAGCTGGAGTTGCCTTGCTAGCTGAAGATGGAGAGAATGTTTTCTTGTCACTAAATTTATGTCCGCCATCTACTATGAAACCACCATTTTCAAATGATTCAATTCCTATTCCTGATGTACCGCCCCTTCCTGTACGAGAAGCTAATTCTCTTACCGATAGCTTTAGGCCATATAACCTATTCGCAGCCATTGCCCCACAAAGAGAATATTGTGTCCCCGAACCTAAACCTACATGTACTGGGACAGTTGTTTCTACATGAAAGGATATACCATTATTATTTCCCAGAACAGCTTTTGCACCATTTAATATTTTTTCAGAGCCGGGGAATGTATTTATTGACATCTTTTCAGCTTTACAGGCCTTTAACTTTACATGTGGATACTCAAGCGTGAGACCAGTTCCTCCATCAACTCTTCCACATTCCGCATTAAGGTCAATTAGCCCCAAGTGTAATCTAGATGGTGATTTTATTTTTATCATAGATTTTCCTCTAATCATAATATAACTACAATACATTCTTTTTATACAGAAGAAAATTTCTAAGTTAAAAACATGCATATGTAATCTCTTATATATTTAAATAAGTGTTTCCCATTAGTGCCGGCTATATATGTCATTTCAAGTAGCTGTTATTTTATGCTCTAGCTTGAGCTAGATATCCTATAACTAGTTTATACTAGTAGCTCAAGTTTATTTTATTTAATCGCATATTTATCGCATATAACTAATATTCAATAACTATAAATATAGATACGCAATAAGTTCTTTTGGGGGTTAAATTATGGACAAGTCAATAGAATATCCTTATGTTTATGAATATTCAGATGAAGCTAATAAAACTTTAAACCTTGAAATAAGCTTGCCCGGTGTAAAGAAAAAAAATGTAGAGCTGAAAATTAATGAAAAAAGCTTTTCCATAAAATTAAGACATAAGAAGAAAAAATACAGGGGAACTTATCCAATTTTCTGTGCAGTTGATGCTAATAAAGCAATATATAGATATGAAAAAGGTAAAATAAAAATTTCAGCTCCTAAATGGAGCTAATCTATTTAGTTATTTTCTACAAAGAAATTTTGTAGGGAGTATTTTAATTTATCGACTTCTACATCTATAATTTCATTTTGTTCTTCCTGAGGAAACTTTTTGAATACTGAGAATTTACCTAGTTTTTTATGAGAGTTCCTCAAAAATCTACCATCTAACAAAACTCTTGCCCCATAGTCATCAGGTGATCTTACAACTCTGCCCATTGCCTGCCTAATTTTTCTTATAGTTGGTACCTGAACAGCATATTCCCAGCCATAACCATATCCAAATTCGTGATCATAGGCAGACTCGACTGCTTTCATTCTATCGTCTAATCCAGGATATCCTACACCTACTATAATTACAGTTCGTGCTCTATTATTTTGATAATCAACACCTTCACTTAAAGTCCCCCACAAATAAGATACTAAAACAGCTTTTCCTCCGTTTTCACCGATTTCAAAAAACTGTTCTCTAACATTCTCTGCAGATACTCCAACTTCGTCAATAAGAATAGATATATCTTCAAATTTTACTTTTAGCTTTTTATAATATCTAACAGCTTCAAACGAATTTTGAAAGAATATAACAACATTTCCTTCTGTGTTTTTAATTGAATCTATTAAAGCCTGCTCTACTAAGGCAGCAGATTGTATATCATCCCTATTTCTTGAAAATAATGGTGGTATAGATACAGCTACAGTTAATCTCTTATCTAGAGGAAATGATGTGCCATAAGATAATTCACAAACTGGTCGATTAATACCTAATGTGGTTCTTACCATATCAAATGGCCTCAAAGTGGCCGACATCAAGATTACCGAATATATAGATTCAAGTAGTGGATGTGTTACATTCTTAGGGATGCAAGTAAATAGCTCAACTCTAGCATATATACTGTCGCTAGAATCCCTTCTCACATTTAAAATTGGATAATAGTTAGGGTTATTTGAAAGGTTTAGATAGTTAGAAATAAATTGTGAAGATTGTAAAATATGTGACTTTTTTAAAACACTAGTGAGGCCATTTTTATATTGCTCTTTATAAGTTTCATCAAGTTTAAAACCTATATCATTTGCAATAGTTAATATTTTTTGAATATCTTTGGCATCGCCAATATTCTCCTTAATTGTGCTACGTAAAAACCTAGCAGTGACCATGTCATTTCTTTCATAAGGATCACTTATTCTCAAGTCATACCATTTTTTCCCTACCCTTTCTCTTTCACCAAATTTAAATCGTGAATTATAGGTTTCTTGAACACTTCGTAGAAAAAGACTAAATAATTTATATATATCCTTATTTTTTATATAATCTAAATTGGCTTCAACTTCTGCTATTGTCTTTTCTAAAGTATGCTCAGTTAAAGTGAGTGATGAATGGGATCTAGCAGATGATTCAAGGTTATGAGCCTCATCAAAAATAACAATGACATCTTCGGGTGTTTTTTCAAGCCAGTTTAGTAAAGTTGAAAAAATATCGCTATTCAAAATATGATGAAAATTACATATAACTAAATCTGCATGTTTTAGTTCTCTTTTAAGAAGTTCATATCCACACATGCCCTTATTTACTGCAAAATTGTTCACTTCTTCAGGTGTTCTGACGTCTTCAAACAACCAATTCCTGAACGACTGACTATCATATTTAATAACCTCATATAATTCGTTGCAGGCCCTGTTGCGTATGCTAGTCAGTTTCTCTTCAGCAGCAGAGAGTTCTTTTACTAGCTCATCTCTTAATATAATATTATCTTGATCTTTTGATTTCTTGTAATTGTCAGTTGCTGCCCTTATTTCTTGCTTCTTTAATTCAATCTCCTTTTCAAGATCCAATAAATCAATAGTGTTTTCCCTTTTTAGGTTACATTCCTCATAATCAACTTCATGTGGACATATCGTTGACTTACCTTTAACAACAGCTGCTTTAATGTTTACATTTTTTTTGATTGCTTTTGCCTCATTTACAAATTGAACCATCTGTTGGTGAACATTTGTTGCTATAATCACGGTCTTCTGATTTTTTTTCCCAAAATAAAGAGAAGGAACTAAAGCACTTAGGGTTTTACCAGTACCACATGCACCTTCAAAAAGAACCAGCTTTTTTTCGTTCAAAGCAGAATTTATTTTAGCCATCGCTTCTTGCTGATTAGCGTAATATGTTTTTTTTGGAAAGTAATTTTGATAATCTTCACGTTCAAACATGCAAATATTGTCATGTTCTGTAGGCATAAACATTTTTTGATGGAAAAAGACCTGTCCCGAAAATAATAAAATACAGTTCTATATAGAACTTGAGATGAAAAACGCACGGAATTGACTTCTAAGTAATAGTCGATAAGTTTTTATCCAATTTCAATTAGTTATTAATAATTAGGCTTTAAAGAGCAACATCATTTAATTATCAAATATGAAATTCACTTCAGAAAATCCATTTTATGAAACAAATGTCATATTGGTTTTAAACAGTTTCTTATATGAATATCATACAAATAAATATAAGGTTTGAATAAGTGATAGAGTTTAAAAATTGTACACTTTTATGCAGAAGAGTATATCAAAGGGATTATCATGGCAGAAATGATTAAAGTTGGAATATTAGGTGCAACTGGAGCAGTTGGGCAGCGTTTTATAGAAGCATTAAGTAATCATCCTTGGTTTGAAATTACTTCTCTTGCAGCTTCAGAAAGGAGTGCAGGTAAAAAATATTCAGATGCAGCTTCTTGGAGATTAGAATCTAAACTACCGGACGAGATTAAAGATATTGAAGTTGTGCCTGTAGATACTTCAAAAGTTGATGCAGATATCGTATTTTCGGCATTACCTTCAAACAATGCAAGTAAAATTGAACCAAAATTTGCAGAGGCAGGATTTGTAGTAGCAAGTAATGCTTCTGCTTTTCGAATGGAACCGGACGTTCCGCTCGTTATTCCAGAAGTGAACTCAAGTCATTTAGACATGATTGATGTACAAAAGGATAATAGAAACTGGGACGGGCACATCATTACAAACCCAAATTGCTCAACTATAGTTATGGTTATGACACTTAAGCCACTAATGCAATTTGGGCTGGAATCAGTAAATGTTGCTACGATGCAAGCGATATCAGGAGCTGGTTTTAATGGTATACCATCAATGGCCATCATGGATAACATTATCCCATATATATCAACCGAGGAAGATAAAATGGAAACTGAACCTTTAAAGCTTCTAGGTGAATTTAATGGCTCTGAGATTGAAAATGTTGACATAAATATTAGTGCATCATGCCACAGGGTTCCTGTAATGGATGGGCATACTGAAGCAATTTGGGCATCAATGAAACAAAAACCAGACCCATTCGAAGTAACTAAAGCATTTAAAGAATTTGATCCTAATATTGGTAATTTACCCAGCAAACCAAAGCACTCAATAATTGTTAGTGATAAGGAAGATCGACCACAGCCAAGGTTAGATCGAAATGCAGGGAATGGAATGAGTATAATTATAGGCAGAATACGTCAAGGAATAAGATATGTTGCAATGGGACACAATACCATCAGAGGTGCTGCTGGTGCTAGTGTCCTTAATGCAGAATTAATGTATAAGAAAGGTTACATGTAAATAAGTGGAGCTAAATATTTTTGAAATACAAACTAATTTTCACTATCATCTTACTTTTTTTATCTATAATTAGCGTGCCACATGTCTCAGCAGAAACTTCCATATTCCAAAGAGATGTTGTTGATATTAAAGATTTAGAAAATAATCCACGTATATACGACAGCACAACAGCTTATAGAAAGATTAGTGTTATAGCAGATATAAATGAACTTGAAAGATATTCAGCTTCTATAGGCTCAGATGAATACTTCTTGTTACTAGACGTCACTTATTTGGATATACTTGAAGGTTTTAGCAAAGGAGACAGAGTCATGGCAACTGGTAGTTTCAAACATGTGCCTTTAGGTAAAGACATATTCAATCAAGAATATGTGATGCATTATCCAAAAAGAGAATTAGGTGAAGTTGCAATAAGTGATGTGAAAAATAATCCTGCTGCTTACAATGGAAAGTTTATAAAAGTTGTTGGAAACCTAACAAACATCAGAGACAGCTCTGGAAAAACAATAATGTATATAGAAGACGTAGAAACTGAAAAAAGTATTAAGGTTCTATTTTATGGGGTCACTACATTAGAAAAAGGTATGAAGGTTCAGGCAGAAGGATTATTAAATGGTGATTCCCTTCATAGTGAAAATGTAGGACAATATAGAGACTCACTGCCATTCAATGTATTAACTGGGTTTGAATATGTTACAACCTTTTTAGCAGTTATTTTAATGACTTTGTTCTTAGCTTTAAAGAAAAAAAGGAAATGATTTAATAATGAAATTAGTAATTTCTATAGGCGGATCTATACTTAGCAAAAACTTGGATGCTGAAATTTTTAAACAATATACATCTATTATCAAAGAGATGGCTAAATATCATAAACTAGTCATTGTTACCGGTGGCGGTGAAACTGCTAGAAACTACATTAATGTCGCTAGAGATTTGGGGTCAAATGAAGTTGTCTGTGACAATATCGGAATTGAGGTAACTCGGTTGAATGCGCAACTACTTATATGTGCCCTTGGAAATGATACGTGCCCATATACTCCTCAAAATTATAAAGAAGCAAAGGAAGCTTTCTTGCTGCATAACATCGTGGTCATGGGTGGAGTTATACCCGGTCAGACAACTGATGCAGTGTCAGCTATAGTAGCTGAAGATATAGGTGCAGACTGCTTAATAATAGCTACTTCGGTAGATGGTGTATATTCCGGAGATCCAAATACAGATAAAAATGCTACCAAATATGACAAAATTAGCCCTAAAAAGTTGGTTGATATAGTCATGGCTACAGAGATGATTGCAGGGTCTAAGTCGCCTGTAGATCCGCTAGCTTCAAAGATGATAGAAAGATGTAACATTAAAACATTTGTTATCGATGGCACCAATCCTTCTATTTTTAAGCATACAATTGATATTATTGTCAAAAGTCCTGACGAATTGAATAATCTGAAAGATGGGACCATAATCACAAATTAAGAACAATTAGTCTAGATCTTCTAGAGTCCATCCAAGATAATCTCTAATTATTACATATGCCATCTGAGGAGGAATAGCACCTGCCTCCGTTATAATCAAGTCAATGTATTCAGCCGGTGTGAAGTCAAATGCTGGATTTTTTATAGTTACATTCTCAAGTGTACTTAGATACTCAGCATCAACAACTTCATATGGAGACCTTTCTTCTATGTCTATTTTTTGACCTAATATCGTATTTGGGCTAAATTTGTATGTTTCAGCGGCTACTATGAAGTTAACCCTTGATTCATTAGCAATAAGTGCAAGTTGAGATGTCCCTATTTTATTTACAAGTGTTCCATTAACGGCTATAGAATCAGCACCTACAATCACAAGGTCAACTTTTTTCATAATTGACATAACAGCTGAATCTACAATTAAAGTGGTTTTGATCCCATAGTCATTTAGCTCTTTTGCTGTTATTAATCCTTGTTTTCTAGGCCTGGATTCAGTTGCGACAACGGATATGCTTTTACCTTGATCAAAAGCTTTTTTAATTGAAGCTATAGCTGCATGTCAGTTGCAGTGCGTTAAAATAACGCTACCATTGCTAATTCTTCTTGATCCAATTTCACCTATAGAATCAATAGCTTTTTGAGCAGATTTAATGAAATTATCAGCATTCTCTATAATCTCTTTTTTTGCTTCATCTACTGTGTTTGACTTAAATGTACTCGAAATTTTTACAGCATTTGGAAGTGATACCGCTGTAGGCCTAGTATTAATAAGAACGGATCTAACTTGATTAATCTCATTTTTAAATTCTTCCATTGATGATACGTTCAAATTTTCTACATATATTTTAATTGCATTTGATGCGGCTACCGCGATTCTGCCTGCACCTCTTATCTCCATGGATTCAATTTTCTGTGCTGTTTCATGTATTATATCGTTCATGAATTTAATATAGAACTTAGAAAAACTTATAGCTAACTATATCTAATCCAAACCAAAACTACTTTTTATCATGATGTAAAAAGAAGAAGTATAGTTTCAAAGTGAGCGGTAGGGAACGGGGTAGTATCAAAAAAGCCACTCACTTTGAATTTCACACTATAATAAGCATGCACATTTATTTAAAAATTATGAGCTCAAATTTGACCATTGATATATACATTAGCTCAAAAGCAATATCATGGGCCATGTACACAGTAGATAAAACATATGGAGAAGAACATGAATAAAATAGTCTCAATTAATCCAACTACTAAAACCGTTAATGGAGAATTTAGTTATCATTCTAAGAAAGAAACTGATTTTTGCTTGAAAAATGCTATCAATGCCTTTGAAAGTTGGAAGCTGAAAAGTATTAATGAAAGAGCAAGTTATCTAAGAAACGTTTCTAAAGTATTAAATCGTGAAAAAGAAGCTTTAGCCACAATAATTACTATTGAAATGGGTAAGCCTATTAAACAATCCCTAAATGAAATAGAAAAATGTATTCAAACTATAGATTATTTTGTTGAAAATACAGAAAATTTAATTTCACCAATTCTAAAAGAAAGTGATAGTAATAAATCTTACATTTGTTTTCAGCCCATTGGACCAATTCTTTTTATTAAACCATGGAATTTTCCATTCTGGCAGGTTTTAAGTTCGGCCTCTTACACAATAATTAGTGGAAATGTAATTCTTTTAAAACATTCAAATAATGTACCAATGTGCTCAAAAGCTATTGAGGAGATTTTCAAAGAATCAGGAATTCCAGATGGAGTATTTCAAACAATAATGGTCAGTGGTGAGCACG
>PWFU01000024.1 GCA_003554185.1 Candidatus Dojkabacteria bacterium | reverse complement strand
CCCCAAAACCCCAAAACCCCAAAACCCCGGGATACATATTTGCTTAAATTAATTTGAAATTTAATTTTTAATCACTGAATGAAGTCACTCAAATTTAATGAGTCTATAGCTGAAAGAATAAGTTATTTGCCTTTGTGTTGTTAGATACCACCGCTACTAATGAACTGTACCTTAACAAGCAAAAGTTGCTCTACGTGGTACTAGGATTAAAAACCATTTTGTTAGTAGCATCACAAGTTTTCTAGGTCAAAACAGGTGGTTAAGGAATAGTTCTGCAGTTGCAGTTCATGTTTGACTCTCTGGTCAAGGGGTTGGTAACATTGCTGCATGAACATGTTTCATTTGAAGTGAAAGAGGAAACTTGCTTGGCTGTTTGGGTTTGTTTAAGGACTGAGCAGTTGCAGGCCAGGTAAGGCAGTCTCGTAGTAGTGTTGATTGCATTCACACACTGACATGAAGTGTTAGTGCGGGTTACATTCACTCCACTTGTGGAAGAGCAGTTACAAACCAACTAAGTTTGTCTGCTGGTTGAATTGAAAACACTCACGCAAGAACACCCTTCGTTTTTGGGAGTGGTGTTGGCAGTCTTATTGACAAATGCTCTTTCTGCGCAATTGCAGTCATAATAAGTAGCTTTAGTAGTTGCATTGGTCATTCTAATGCAATTCTTGCAATAAGGTTCTACATACTAAGAGTCAGAGATCATACGATTCTGTTTATCAAGGCAGTTGCAGTTAAGCTACCCTCTTTGGATTGTAGAATTTGAACATTAACAAGCCATCAAATTGGTAAAAGATGAACAATCGCAATTAAGAATTGTCTAGTTAGTTCTGTTGTTGAACACTGACTGGCACCTACACTCGCTTTGATTCTTTGTTACTGAAACAGAACTCATTCGGTCAAGTTTATCAGTGCAGTTGCATTATAAGGAGGATAACCTTGTTCTAGAGTCAGTCACATTTTAGCACTGGCAAGTTTCATTCTTCAAGATAAAAGAAGTTTTGTTTTAAATAGATGGGGTATTGTTCATATTTTGTTATCTAGTCACTGATGAGAATGGAGGTAGACTGCATTCACAATCAAGTTGACTTCTCTTAGTCTTCTTATCTGTAATAGTTTTGCAGCCACAGTCAGAACTATTAACAGCTAATTGAGAAGTACTGACCCTACCTTCTTTGTTAGTGCAGTTGCATACATAACTCCATGTGTTTGTAGTGGCATTTGTGACATTCAAACACATACATGATTAGTTCTAGTAAGGGACTTAACATTCACAACCTATAGATTAAACCCTGTTTGTGGTCTAGGTTTTGCAACTACAGTCAGAGGGATCTACTCGTTGGTTGCTGGTAACAGTCTGATTGCTTTGTTTGTCAGTACAGTTGCAGACTATAGCCCACTCTTTGGTAATTGCATTTAGAGTGACATTTTGACACCCACAGGTTAAATCTTGTGCTTTAGTTTTCTTAGGACACCTCACCAGACTTGAGCAACTGCAGTTTCTGTAGACCTACTTGGTGATTGTATTGTTGACAAGCGTGCACCTACAATCTTCAAAGTCAACTGTGGCCCTCTTAGTCTCGTTCTTGGTCTTATGATCAGTGCAGTTACAGACCTGTTCACTAGTTTTGGTTCTGGTGTTTGTGATATTGGAACAGAAACATGTTTAATCTATCCCACAGACATTCTCACTCTTTTGCTGTTGGTTCAAAGCACAACTGCAAGATTGTTGAGAAGTAGTGCCTGTTCTAGTAGTGGTTTCCAAGAAAATGCACCCACATTGCTTGTCTTCAACTTCTATATTGGTTTAGATTACCTTAGAGTTAGGCACTGTAAAGTTGCAACTCATATGACCAGGTTTTGCAGTAGCTGTGCAGTTAGTTGTAGTGAGGTTCTTATCGCTGTTCCTGATGTTGCCAATGTAAGGAACTATTCCATCAAACATAGTCTCAGGTAATGTATAAAAACAGGATTGTAGCTTTCTCTTTTAGGCGTTGGTTACATTCACACAAGTGTGCATGTAGCTGTTATCAAGTTGTCTATTGTAAAAGAAAAGGTTCTTTAATGAATCAGTACAGTTGCAATTCTGACTGTTGATGTCCCTACTTTCTTAACATAAGCAGTTGTAGTTCTGATAGGAAAGTATTTCAGAGCAGCCACATTCTAGGAAGCTTTGTTTAGGTTTCTTAATTGTTTTGGTCACACATTTGCAATCTTAATTTTACTTCGTTGTGTTTCTAGAAACTACTCCCTAAATTGGATCATTACAATTGTCACAGAAGAGTGATGTAGTAGTACCATTCTTGATACTTTGGCATTAGCAAGTTTCATTCTTCACCAATCTTATTGTTCTATCAGTCGTACACTGAGGAACACTGCAGTTGCATCGTTTTTGAGTCACTTTGGTCAAAGTATTAATACTGTCTACACATTGACAAGATGTCAAATTTTAGTTAACGAAGAAGTTGGTAAAGTTACTGATTCTGTCAGTGCAGTTGCAATCGAGTTGGTTGATTTTCAACTGGGAATTGTAAAATGGCTGACACTGACAAGTGGAGTTTTTGTGCTTCAGCTGTTTTTAAGAAAGAGTGCACTTGCAAGAAGTGACATTCTGCTTGGTCAAAAGGTCTAAGGCTGTGGTACATCTGCATTGGCTTGAGTTCAAAGTCAAGTTTTATTGCTCGCCTTTGCAATCACAAACAAAAGCTGTTCTCTTAGTTTTAGGATCGGTTACATTCTTACAGGTGCAAGAAGCATCATAAGAAAGGTTTTAATAGCAATTTTCGGGCAGAGGTGGGGCAACATAAGCAGGATAGTTCTTTTTAGGTTAGGGCCTAATGTTATCTGATGGACAAAGACAGTTTGTTACATTGGTGTTTTTAATCCTGTCAAAAGTAGAGGTGCAATTGCACCCAGTTCTGTTTACATTGTTAGAGGTAGTAACATTCTAACAGTTACATTAAAGGGATGTTCTGTTAGTATCAAAGTTGATCACATCTTTACAAAGGCAAACGGTTTAAATTGTGGCATTGGTTGTATTTGAAGAAGTAGTAGTGTTAGTTACATTGCCAGAAGTCGTATTTGTAGTATTTGAAGTTGTGTTTGTTGTGTTTGTTGAAGTCAATTAAACAGACAGTATTCTCATAATTGAAGAAATATGTAAGTTGTCACTACATTCACACTTCTTGATAATGTTTTAAGTTGTAAGGTCGATATCAGAAAAACATGTGCAATCATTTTCTGATTGGCTTTCTTCTTCATCAGAAGTTAAAACACTTTCAGCTCTTAAAGCTGATGCAGAAACTTGTCTAGACAAAACTCGTGTATTCTAAGTATCGCTGACGTATAACTGAGGTGTAATGCATTAACTTTGCACTTAATACAAACACACATTACCAGCCTATAGTGCATTTAACTTCAGACACTTAGCATCTCCTACCCCTGTTAGGTTAACTTTTGGACTAGGTCCGCACTGTGACTTGTAAAATGGGCACACTTTGTACTTGTCAACTTGGTTAGTGTACTTAGCTGAACAGTTCCATGCCTTGTCTTTTATGTAAGTGCAGTTGTTTGTGTTGTTGCAACAGAAGGTAGTGTAGTTAGTAGGTAGTGTTTTATCTACTACTATACCTTCAGCTCCTTTCACGCAAAAAACGTGGTTGTTAAGAAGGCATTCTCCGCAGAGCATCTTGGCTGAATAGGTAGCTGTGAGTTCGTTCTTAGAAAAAGGATAGTCGAAGAAAGACCCAGAAGCTGCTGAAACGGTGAGCAATAGTAAAGTTAATAAGATCATTTTAAAAATTTAATGATAACTTTATGCTATTCTAATATATAGTCAATTTATTTAAAGAATTAAAATCTTATTAATGTGCACATTATTTTTGGGGTTTTGGGTTTTTGGGGTTTTGGGGTTTTGGGGTTTTGGGG
>PWFU01000111.1 GCA_003554185.1 Candidatus Dojkabacteria bacterium | reverse complement strand
ATGAAGCTGAGAAGTACGGACAGGTATATATAGAGACCGATGAAGATGAGGATAAAAAAGAACAAGTCTATTACGACAAAGACTTCTATGATTCTTTCGAAGGTACTATTGAAAAACTAAGTGTAGGATATGAATACCCATTAGAAAAAAGAAAAGAAATTACCGAACTATTTCCACAAACTCCTTTTACTTTCAGAGTAGTGGGAGAAAATTCAAAAATTGAAGATATTTCTGTTAATCTTCAAAGAGAAGCAATCTGGGAAAAATTTTAATCACCTAAAGCATAGTAAACAATGATTAAAACACTAAAAAATATTCTAATAAAGGTGGTACAATTTCTAGCCCTATTCATTAAACCAAATAAAAACAAAATTACATTTATTCGTAAATATTATTCAGGTAGTAATGTAACTCCTGTTTATGAAAAAATGAAAAAAGAGTTTAAACATCTCAATGTTGAACTCCTAGATAATCACCCCGAAGACATGAATATCCTTAATCAAACTCGCCTCTATTTAAAACTCCTTAAAAGCAAAGTCATAGTTACAACTCATGGAACGTCTTTCAAAACAAGGAGAAATATCACAGTTGATCTTTGGCATGGAAAATCTCTTAAGGCTTTAAACTTAATGAATCCTTTAGAAGAAAAAGCTAGCACTATAAACACGATTGATTACCTAAGTAGTTATTCTGAAACGGTTAATACTCTCTTCAATGCATGTTTTGGTCTTAAATATAGTAATTACAAAATTCTCGGTAGTCCAAGAAATGATTACCTTTTTAAGAAGGATAATTTACCAAAGAAAAGAAAGATATTAAATTGTTCAAAAAACGAGAAGATTATTTTCTACATGCCCACATACAGAGAGTATATGACTAAGGGTTACAACCAATTTATTAAAAACCTTGGTTTTGAAAAATTCAGTTTAGAAGATTTTAATAATTTCCTTAAAAAAGAAAAAATACAATTTATTCTAAAACCCCACCCTGTAGATAACAAAATATGGAAAGAGATTTTTAAAGAAAAAGATCTTTCTAATTTTACTCTTCTAACAGAAGAAAAATTAAGAAAAAATTCCATAGAACTCTATCAACTATTAGCAATATCAGATATGCTAATTACCGATTATTCTTCTGTATACATCGACTACCTATTAACAGATAAACCCATTGTATTTATACCAACAGATCTTGAAACATATACAAAAGAAAGAACATTATTACTTCAACCTTATAATTTCTGGTCTCCTGGAGCTAAATGTTTTAGTCAAAAAGAACTTGAAGAAAATATAAAAGAAGGTATTGAAAAAGATCCTTTTAAAGAACAAAGGGAAAATATTAAAAGAGTATTTCACAAATATACAGATGGGAATTCAACTCAAAGAACTGCCGAGTTCTTAGATAGTTTAGTAAAATAACTAACTGTTTTGAAGGTATTTTCGAAGAATAGTACTGGATGTACTTTGAGTGTATGGGAAATATTGAACTTCAACTTGCCTTGTTTCAAATTCCTTTTCTAGATTATTCCATTTTTCTGAACCTTTCCAATCATCACCCTTGAATATTATGTCGAATTTTAGTTTTTCCCAATCCCCTATTTCATCAATTTTTTCTTGAGGTACCACCTTATCAACGTATTTAATACTTTCAACTATCTCATATCTCTCTTCAAATGGAACAGCTGGTTTTTTACCTTTTAATTCTTCAGCCAAAGCATCTGTAGTAATACCAACTATTAGCCTATCACAATAACTTTTAGCTTTTTTTAGGATATTAAGATGCCCTATATGAAACAAATCAAAAACTCCAGTTGTATAACCTACTAAATCTTTTTTCATTTTGAAATTGTATCACAAGAATTTAGAAATAAGTATTCTACTAAATTATTCACAATATGCTAGATAATTATTTTCATCAATTCCTTCCACCTTATAGCCAAAATCACCAAGGAAATTCTCAATTTTATTTAAAAAGGATTCATCCCAAGCCTCAAATATTATATTAGGCTTATCCGAAGACAGAATATCCTTAGCTCCATTTAATGCATCTAATTCTGCTCCTTGAATGTCCAACTTAATCAACGAGATTCTTCCAGAGGCTTCTTCTTTAAGTTCATCCAGGGTTATAGTTTCAAAAAAGCTTTCTCCTATCTTTTTTACTGTTTTTTTACCTTTCATATTCACATCTTTATACTTAAGATCACCCATAATTTCATCTTTGTATATTGTGTTTTTGGCAGGATTTTCTTTGTTCAAAAACATCTTTTTCTTAGTTTTTTTATAATACGCAACCTTATCTACAAACTTTACTTTGTTTTCAACATTATTAAGTTTCAAATTTTTCTCAAACATTGGAAAAAGATTGGTATCAGGCTCAACGGCAAAAACTTCACAATCCTCACATCTATTAGCAACAATTAATGAATACCTGCCTAAATTAGCTCCCACATCTATAAATACTTCTCCTGGTTTTACATAAAAATATGGATTTAAATCTTTCTCACGATAGAAATCATAAACTCCTAAATCTCTCCAACTTTTGCAGAAAAACAAACCCAATGAATTCTTTATATACATATTACAAGTACAATTAGACATATCACGAATCCTATGTAAAGGAGCTATAACAGCTATTTTACATTTATCCAAAAGCCCATTCCCTTGAGATGTTAATAGTATATAGTTCTTTATTTTTTCCATAAGAAGATTCAAATTTTAAAAAGAAAATACAATATAGTCATATAACAGACTATGCATTCTTGATTTTAGATTGTATCACATCATTTTTACAAAAATATACAACAATCAAGACCCCCCCATAATATTGACCAAAAGGCCTTAAAAGAGTATAATCATAGGCACGAAGAAGTATCTTTAAAAAAGAATCAAATGTGCCTTTACAAAAACTTTACAATATTAATAACAACGCATAATAACTATAAAACTATAGGAGCCTTACTTGCAAATATTGGCTCTCTAGACCCAGAGGAGATTTTGATAGTAGATCGTGGTTCAGATTTGAATTTTAGGCAGATTCTTAAGAGCTTTCAAAGAAATAATAAAAGGATAAAAATTCTTGAATACCCCGATAAAAAAAACAAATACAAAGCATTAGAACAAGGGTTTGAAAAATACCTCAAAAAAGACAATAAATACCTTCTAACCATAGATGCAAAAAGTAATTATTCCAGAAAAGAAATACAAGATGTTATGGATGTTATGTTTAAAAAGAATTTTGCAATATTAACAAGGGTTAGAAAAACATCAAAGAGAATAAATTTGAGAAACCCCTATTACATGCTCACAATGTACCTAATGTATGGGATTTTTAACAAGGATCCTGAATCTGATTTAGCTGCATACAGAAGGGATTCTGCAAAAAAACTATTAGATTTAAAAAATTATTCTGAATTCGTTTTCAAAAGAAATCAAGAGATGTACAAAAACAGAGATGATAGCGGATTTATATGCTACGGTGTTCAAAAGAGTAAAGAAAAAGTATCTGAAACTCTAAAAAATATATTCTCAGTTCCAAACATGTACGAATTGAGAAGGGATCAACAACCCACATTCATAGTTTCTTTTCTCCTTCCCCTACTCTTAATCTATGCTTTTTTACATCTTTATGCTATGCCTTTTGGATATGCAGAGACTTTTGAAAAAGATGATAGTGCTGTTTCAATTTCAAGAGACAATTTCTATACAATAGCAGGGCAAGAGGTATTAGATGGTGTTACTGAGGTAACTGTAGCTCCTGTGATAAATAAGGCGGATGTTTGGGCTGATATTGAAGTCAAAGGAGATGATAATCTTTTCATTATTCCTAATGAAATTGATGATGAGGATATTATAGATGTTTGGGAATACCAAAGGTCTTTTGAAGAGGATTTTGATTACAAACTTTTAGATGATTACAATGTTAGAGATACT
>PWFU01000038.1 GCA_003554185.1 Candidatus Dojkabacteria bacterium | reverse complement strand
AAGTTTTAATGCATCTGCCCAAACTATCCAATTCTTTCTATTATCCATATCTATCTTAAATTTCAAACCTTTATTCTCAGCTTCTCCCTTGAAGGCTAATTTAGTGTTTTCTACTATTTCATTAAGATCTACTTCTTCAAAATTTGTATCCATCCTCTTAGCATCTAACTTCGTGGCTGCAAGCATTGTCTCAACTATTTGCATCTCTCTTCGTATAGCTGTCTTGAGGTAATAGAAATGTTTTTCCATGTCTTGGTTCCACTTTACACTCTTTCTTTTCTTCTTTTTATTACTCTTGTACATCTCTATCATTTCAATTGCATTTTTTGCTATTGTTAATGGTGTTCTTAATTCATGCCCCATTACATCCAGAAGGTCCTTTTCTCTTTGCCTCATTTTTTCCATTTTTTCCATTTTGCTTTGAATTTCTTTTGTTTGTTCATCAACCTTACTTTGTAATTGTTCACTGAATTCTTGAATCTCCCTGTGAGCAATACTATTTTGAACAGCTACCCCTGTAAAACCTATTATAGATTCGAGCAGAGCAAAATCTTCTACTGAATATGTATCACCACCCTGCTTCTCACCCAAGAATAAAAATCCATTTTGTTCAACTCTCCTGTTCAAAGGCATAATAACTTCTATGTTGTTTTCTCTCATCATTTTACCTATTGTTTTAAACATTTTTTTATACTTCTTGGGTTTTTGATCTAGATGAGCTTCTATTTCTTCAACATAGATAATAGGACCATGATCATCCATCCAATATCTCGCCAAATTCAAGACATCACGCTTATCACGTAAAAAAGGAGATAATTTTTGCCAATCTTCACCTTTACAAAACTCATACAAAGTTTTTTGCGTTTTTGCATCAAAAAGAATCACACCTATATTTTTTGTTTTAAATATCGCACGTAATTGCCTAACAATTTTTAACAATAGTTTTTCCAAATCTATTTCAGAAGACACTTGCTTGATAAATTCATCTCGAGCCTCAATAGGATTGTATAGATATAAAAAGCTCAAAAATCTACCAGAAGATAAACCCTCAAAAAGAACTTTAAAAATAAATACAAAAATAACAGCAATAGGTATACCAAGAATATATGCATAAATATGATAAACAGACCCCCAAATATTTTCGTGTATTAATATCAGTACATAGAAACTCCCATAAGTGTACAAACCTAAGATCAAATAAGATAAAATCTTCCCAATAACAAACCGCAAACCCAAAAAACGATGTTTAATGATTGAATAAAATATAAATCCAACCAAAATCAGAGAAAACAGAGGTCCTAATATCACAACATCACTTTGTCCTAGAAAAACAGCCACTATAACATTAGTTATCCCCATCAAAGAAAAAGTCAAAGCAGCACCAAACAAAAATATTTTCACTTGAGTCTTTTGCATACCTTTATATTGCTTCATTCTTCTAAACAAATCTATGCAACCGGCTATAATTGATAATCCTATAAAACTACCAAATATCAACATACCAAAACTAACTTGCGGAACAATTTGTCCATTAACGAAAACCACACTTTGAAAAGTCCAAGGTGAAATTCCTATAACAGCAATGAAAAAAGTTATTATCAACAAAATGTTAAAAGCCCTTTTTGACAAAGGAAATACAGCACTTGGAAAAGTTATTAAAAATAAATAAATGAGTAATGTCATAAAAGTTGTTACAAATACTACAGTTCTGATCCAAAAAAGAGTAATCTCTTCTGATTCAGAGGTAATTGATAAATAATTAAAAACACCCCAAAATGCTATAGACCAAGTTAAAAAGAATAGTAACCTGTTACTTGCGTGGGACGGATTCCGAAGATAAGCTAAAGCCCCAAGAACAAAATTACATAAAACCGTTATTACTGTAACTAGCAAAGACATACGACATTCTACTCTAACACGAAATAAATAGCAACAAAACAACGCTCTACTATTTATTCATTAAAAGATTCAATATCAACCAAATATAAACTTGGATTCAAATCCAACCAATACCTAGGATATTTATTTCGAATTTTGTTGGCTTTATCCGAGTCACGTAATAAAATATCCTTCTCATTGTTAACAAGAGAAACTCGCACGCCATGCTCAAACGAGAATTTTGCTACATAGATTGGCATCACAGCATATATAAGAGATATCTCCTGCAATTGTGCATAATACAACAATGATGTAACAACTTCACGAAAAGCAAGGTTTTGTACTTCTAGGTTTTTTTTCAAATCTGGATTGACTACTAAACGTCCAATTTCACCTATAAGACTACCTTCTGCTTTACAAAAAGAATTTTCCATATGAGGCCAATTAATCTCACCCGTTTTTTTATCCCTGACTTCTAATAATTCCGTAGCCTCAAGTGGTTGTTCTACTTGAGAAGAATTAACAGTCAATTTAGCTGTTGCTAAAACATCACATCCACCGTAATTATTTTCACTACCAGAATAAGATGCAGAAAATATTATATCCTCACCAGGAGTATCCTCTAAACATAAATCTTTATAAGCTTCTTCTTTGCTCCTTGTCTCATCAGGCATAAATTGAGCGTAAGCTTCTGCAACCATATCTCTAGACTTTTCCAAGACTTCACCTTGAGCAATAACTATTTCAGTATTTTTGTAAAAATCATCAACTTCTATTTTAGATATACCATTTACTTTATTATAATTTCCCTTTTCTACCATATGTCCAAATTATTACTTATTTTAATTTTTGTCTTAGAGCTTTCTTTTTCCTTACAACCTCCCTGCATAAATATCCAGGAAGTTTATTAGTACTTCTATTAAAGTCTAAAATACTACGTTGCTTTATATCTCTACCTCTCAAAAGATTCAATACTGTATTAGAAACAGCAGAACCAGCCATTTGAGAAGTTAACCCTAACTGAGGAAAAGATGCATGTTTTCCTTCTTTTACTTCTGCTAAAGCATCTACCATATCTAGATTTAGATTCTGAAAATCAACAATACTGTCTATTTTATCTAAACCTTCTTTTTTTCTCCACTTTTTAACTTCTGAAGCCTTGCTTACATCCAATTTCCCTCCAAAAGCAAATTTATTACCAAAGCGAAAATCCTCACAATCTAGAATAACCCTGCCATTTCCAATATCTGTAGCCATTAAAACAATTAAGCCATTTTTAAAGGCAAATCTACGCATATTTATTTTTTCATTGGGATCATCAATTGCATCTACCAATATTTTTAATGAAAAATCTTTACCCCAAACATCTTCTCTTTCTAGATCAAAAGAGTCAATTTTATCATCATACATCTCCCAATTAGCATAAGGATTTAACATAACAAGATCTTCATACATCGCTCGAGCTTTATTTTTACCTACATTAGCAGCAGATACATCCATTCTACTCAAATGATTTAATCCTACAGTTTTGGTATCAAAACCCTTTATATTCCCAACTCCCAACTTACTAAGAGACTTAGCCACAGAGGATCCTACACTTACACCTCCAATCACAACACCAACATCTTCTCTTAGCGCTTCTTTTTCCTGTGGAGAAATGAGACCATCTTGGCTGCTTTGTAAAACAGCCTCATGTATTTCCTGTGGAGCATACCACAAAGATTGACAATTTGATGGTAGATGTAAAATTCGACCATTTCGATATAAAAAATCTGTTATGATTACATCCAAAGACTCACAATTATTTTCTTCGTAAAAAGATAAAAACTCATCGCCATATAAGTCTTCCAAAACTTCAAATTTTTTATTCTGAAAAGCTTCCTCCGTTTGATGAGAATACCTATACAAAACTCTTTCACAAAAATCAGACCAAGATCTATCCACTAAGTCAGTAAATAAACCCTCAGGTGTCCCCTCAAGAACCTTTTTTATCTCATTTTCATCAGATTGAGCAACATCTAAAATTTGAACATCTGATTCAACAACTCCATATTCACTCTGAGCAATTTT
>PWFU01000071.1 GCA_003554185.1 Candidatus Dojkabacteria bacterium | reverse complement strand
CGGTTCCCCTGGAAACTGCAAAACAATTAAACATCCCGGCTTTGAATATAGGCACTTATGGAAAGGATGCTCATAAGTGGACAGAAAGAGTACATAAACCCTATACGTTTTCAGTTTTACCGGAGCTGACCATTAAAGTTACAGATCGGTTTTTGTCTTGACTAGATTGTTTAAACTTTGCAACAGGATAGTTTTGCCAGCTTAATAGTGAGGGGGGTGAACAATACATAAACTCTATTTTTTTAGAACCAGGATAGTTTTTAGAGTAAGCAAGTTGAAAAGAGGGTAAAAACAATATTATATTGGAGGGAAATGTATGATTAATGTAATGAAAAGCAAAGTGCCCCTGTTACTATTAGCGTTAATTCTTGTTATTGGATTAATCAGTATTGCGGGTTGTGATGATCCGGAGCCGGTTGAAGAGGCGGAGGAAGAGCCCGAGGAGGCTGTTGAAGAAGAGGAAGAGGCCGTGCCTGCTGATGTAAAGGATGTTTCCTGGTCAATTACCAGTTCAGCTTCAGGCTGGTATGCCTGGAAAGCAACTTATGCTTCACTGGTCAATGAGCATTCAGATTTGATCAACGTAACAGCGGTTGAAGCAGGAGGTGCCCAGGAAGCTTTTGAGATGCTTCTTGAGGACATGATCCTTATTGGCAACAGCAACAGCCTGGAAAGGGATAAAGCTGCTGAAGGTGAAGACATTTATGCCCCCGGTCATCCCGATTTGAGAGCTCTTGTACTTGGTGCTTCAGCTCCGAATAACCTGGCTGTTAGGGCCGACAGTGGTATTGAAAGCTTTTCCGATCTGGAAGGCATGAAAATTAATCCAGGCGGAATGGGTACAGCTACTGAGCAAATAACCCAAAATGTACTGGAAGTTCTCGGTATTGAACCTGACTATCAATTTATGGGCATGGATGATGCCATCGATGCTTTAAGAGACGGTCACATTGACGGATTCTTCAAGACTGCAGCAACACCTGATGCCCCTGACGCCGTAATCCAGGAGTTGCAGATGACGGCCGATATCAGAACGATCGGTTTAACTGAAGAAGAGGCCGATATGATCCGTGATGCAAATGTCGCTTTTATATACGAAGTCCCGGCCGGCACTTACGAAAACCAGGATGAGGATCTGCTGGCCAAGGGTACTGCATATGTTTCTCAGACCAAAAAAGATAACTTGACCCGTGAAGAAGCATATGATTTTGCCCTCGTAGGCTTTACAATGCAAGAAAAACTGGAAGATACTACTCCCGGGCCAATCATGGAAGATATCATTGATGTTCAATTAGCTGCTGCTCCGTATTACTGGCATGCAGGCGTTATTGATCTCTTGCTTGATCTGGGTTATGAGTTAGACGATTTGCCGGAAGAAATAATCCCTCCGGAATTCTAAAATAAGATTCTGTTCAGGTAAGCCGGTCCTGCCGGTTAGCTGAGTTGACATTGTGGAGGCTGGCCTAACTGGCCTCCATAATGTTTATCACCACGGCTTAAATTAATTACGGAACTTTATGGTAAGGAGGGTAAGTGAGAAGCATGTCTTCACAATCAGCAGCACAACGAGAAGAAAAAGAAGTTAAAGTACGCCAGCTTGAGGGTGTATATAAACAGGTTGTTAAATTTGCAGCCATCGGTTTTACATTGTTTCAGCTTTATACAGCCTTTTTCGGGTTACTACCGCATATGGCCCAGCGATCAATTTTTATTGGTTTAGGCCTTTTTATCATGCTTGGCCGTCAGCAATTCAAAGCCAAGGCTTCTCCTGACAAAAAAATACCAATTTTTGATATCATTTTGATGATTGTTGTCCTTGTGGCCACTCTCTACGTAACCTTCAATTACCAGGAACTAATTTTTAGAAGACTGCATCCAACGTCCCTGGAGTATGTCCTGGCTATATCCCTGCTGTTGATCGGTTTTGATGTTGCCAGGAGATCCATAGGCTGGCCTTTGATTATTCTGGCCGTATTTTTCCTGATTTACGGTTTTTTCGGTGAATATTTTCCCGGGGTGTGGAGCCATCCCGGTATAGGTTTACAGTTGTTTGTCGGGAGGATGTACCTGGGTGACGCAGGGTACTGGGGTATGCTGGCCTCGATATCAACCAGGATCATAGCTATTTTTTATATTTTTGGTTTGGTTGTGGTTGGGGTTGGCGGAGGAGAATCTTTTATTAAAATCGGCTTAAGGTTAGCCGGAAAATATCGAGGCGGCGCCGCAAAGGTTGCTACAGTGGGAAGCAGTTTAATGGGCATGATTTCCGGTTCTGGCATGGCGAATGCCGCCGCCACCGGCTCATTGACCATCCCCATGATGAAAAGGCTGAAATACAAGCCTGAATTTGCTGCGGGGGTTGAAGCGGTTTCCTCAACTGGAGGCCAAATTATGCCGCCGATTATGGGTGCGGGCGCATTTATGATGACCGAGATTACTGGAATTCCATATCTGACCATAGCTGTAGCGGCTATTATTCCTGCCGCGCTGTTTTATTTTGGCGATATGCTGGTGATTGACCTGCGGGCTAGGAAAGACAATATTGAGCCAGTTCCTTCGAATGAAATACCGAAATGGGGCGATGCTTTCAACCTGGAGGCCTTGTTGCAGCTTATTATACCAGTGGGTATTATTGTCTTTTTCCTGCTGCAAGGCTCCTCAATTCAGTTTTCCGGTACTGTAGCTTTAGGCTGGGTTCTAGCAATATTTGTCGTGGTAAACAGAAAATTTAAGATCAAAGATAAATTTTATGTATTGCTGGATATATTTGAGAAAGCCGGCTATGCCCTTGCCGGTCTAGCGGCACTGGCATTTGTCGCCCAGATCGTCGTTTCTATGATTACAATAACTGGTGGAGGACCTAAATTTTCGCAGCTGATTGTATCCATTGGCGGTCAAAATTTGATACTGGTGCTTTTCCTCGCCATGGGTGCCTGTATAATCTTAGGCATGGGGATGGCAACTACCGCAGCTTATGTGATGTCAGCATCGCTGGTGGCCCCCGCGCTGGTTAATTTAGGTGTCCCTATGTTGACAGCCCACATGTTTGTCTTTTATTTCGCCATATTGTCGACCATAACCCCGCCGGTGTGTACTGGAATTTATGCCGCTTCGACAGTTGCTGACATCGAATGGACTAAGGCAGTGCCAGATTCTATTAAACTTGGCCTGGTTGGTTTTATTGTCCCATTCATGATTATTTACAATCCGGCGCTGCTATTGGAAGGATCGGCTTTTCATATTATAATGATAGTATTGATTAAGATGGTGGGTATTTCCGCACTGGCTTTTACTACGATCGGTTATATACGAAACAAACTAAACATATTTTACAGGGGAGCATTCCTGATCGGGGCAGTTTTGACCGTATCAGCTATATTATATGTAAGCCTGATCGGTGTAGCCTTTACAGTCGCTGTATTTTTAATATACCTGATTCAAACCAGAAACCAGGTTGAAGTTCCTGAAGAAGCCGCTGTAGAATAAAAAACATAAAAGTGTTTGAGCTTAGGCGAAACTTATGTCGTGCGTTAGGACTCGCTAAGCCAGGGGGACAATTTCATTACCTATTCTTTGGCCCAAGATGCGCTTTGTGATGCTCGTTTTGTTCCCAAGGCACAGCTTAACTATTGTTCTTATATTGTATAAAACTAATCATGATTCGGTGGCAACCACTGTTATGCTGCCACAAAACATAATTAAAAGGGACGGTGCAGTTTTTGTGAAATGTGTTTTCCAGCGCTTCTGGCATACCACGGTTCGATTCGTAGATGGTGAGTTAGATGTTGAAACAACTTACTGCGGTTCAGACAAGGAACTGGCTGCCAGGATGATTGTGGATCCTGATACATTTACCGTTCACCGCGCCTGGTGGGAAATTTACCGTGCACCGGGATACGATAGCCCTCATCGTTTTGAAATTAAGGCCCTGGAGGGCATGAAAGCTTATTTTGGCTGCGGTAAAGATTTGAAAAATGCTCTT